>CAJAHV010000428.1 GCA_903939555.1 uncultured Alphaproteobacteria bacterium
CGATGATATCGTCACCCGGCTGGCGCGGCTGGGGCTGACCGCCTGGCCGGCGCTGGCCGCCACGCCCGAGGCGGCGCTGATGCTGGCGCAATATCAGGCCGACCGCATCGATGATCTGCCCATCGCCGCACTGGCGCTGCCCGAGGCCAGCCAATTGGCCTTGCGCCGCGCCGGGCTGCTGACCATCGGCCGGGTGGCGCGCCAGCACATGCCGGCGCTGGCGGCGCGCTTTGGCGCGGCACTGCCGCACCGGCTCGCCCGGCTGTCGGGGGCCATCGCCGTGCCCGTCACCCCGCGCCGTTTGCCCGCGCCGGTGGCGGTCGAACGCCGCTTCGCCGTGCCGATCACCCAGGTCGATAGTGCGCTTGCCGCCATCGAGGCGCTGGTGGTGCGCGCCGGCTTGCTGCTCACCGAACGCGCCGAAGGTGGCCGTGCCTTTGCCGTCGCCCTGTTCCGCAGCGATGGCCATGTCGCGCGGCTGGCGGTGGAAACGGCCAGCCCGGTGCGTGATCCGGCGCTGGTCATCCGCTTGCTGCACGAACGCATCGGCGCGCTCGCCGATCCGATCGATCCCGGTTTCGGTTTCGATCTCATCCGGCTGATGGTGCCGGTCACCGCGCCGCTGGCGGCGCAGCAGTTGCGGCTCGAAGGCGGCAGCCTTGCCGACAGCGAAGTCGGTGCGCTGGTCGACCGGCTGGGGGCGCGGCTCGGGCGCGGCCGGGTGCGGCGGCTGGTGGCGGCCGACAGCCATATCCCCGAACAGGCGGCGTTCGATTTGCCGCTGGCCGATGCCATGGCCGGTGCCGCCTGGTCGGCAGCGCCGCCCGGCGAACCGCCGCTGCGACCGGTCAGGCTGTTCGATCCGCCGCAGATCATCCAGGTTATCGCCGAAGTTCCCGATGGCCCGCCGCGGCGCTTTCGCTGGCGGCGCCAGACCCATGATGTCGTCCGCCACGAAGGCCCCGAACGCATCGGCGCTGAATGGTGGCGGCGTGCCGATGGCGCCGGACTGACGCGCGATTATTACCGGGTGGAGGACAGCGCCGGCCGGCGTTTCTGGCTGTTCCGCCACGGGCTTTACGGCACGGAAAAGCCCGATCCCGGCTGGTATCTGCACGGCCTGTTTGCATGACCGGCTTTGCCGAGATGGCGGCCGCGACGCATTTTTCCTTCCTGCGCGGCGCGTCTTCTCCCGGCGATATGCTGCGCAAGGCTGTCGAGCTTGGCCATCACGGCATCGGCATTGCCGATCGCAACACGGTGGCCGGCGTCGTGCAGGCGCATGTCGTGCTGCGCGAGCTGAAGGCCGAAACGCCCGATCTGCGCTTCAAGCTGGCGGTGGGCGCGCGGCTGGTATTTGCCGATGGCACGCCCGACATGATCGCCTATCCCGCCACCAGGCGCGGTTGGGGGCGGCTGACCCGGCTGCTGACCTTGGGCAACCGCCGCGCCGAAAAGGGCGATTGCACGCTGGGCTTCGATGATCTGGCCGGGCTGCACGAGGATCTGCTGCTCATCCTGATGCCGCCACCTGTGGGGCCGGTGCCGCACTTGGCCGATCTGGCGGGGCTGGCGCCGCGGCGCTGCTGGCTTGCGGCCGACATGCCGCGCGGTGGTGCCGACCGGCGGCGGCTGGCGCGGCTCGCCGGGCTGGCGGCAAGCCATGGCGTGCCGCTGCTCGCGGTAAACGCGCCGCTTTATGCCGGGCCGGAACAGCGCCGGCTCCACGATATCCTCACCTGCATCGCCGAAAAGACCGTGCTGGCCGAGGCCGGGCGGCGGCTGCTGGCCAATGCCGAGCGCCATCTGAAACCGGCGTCCGAAATGGCGCGGCTGTTTGCCGGGCATGACGCGGCGCTGGCGGCGAGCCGCACCATCCTCGAGCGCATCGATTTCTCGCTCGATCTGCTGCGCTATGAATATCCGCACGAGCCGATTCCGCCCGGCCACAGCCCGCAGGGCTGGCTCGAAACGCTCACCCTCAAGACCGCGCGGGCGCGCTGGCCTGAAGGCGTGCCGCCGAAATTGCAGGCGCTGCTGGTCGAGGAATTCCGCATCATCGCCAAGGCGGGCTATGCCCCCTATTTCCTGACCGTTCATGACATTGTGCAGTTCGCGCAAGGCCGCGGCATCCTGTGCCAGGGGCGCGGCTCGGCGGCCAATTCGGCGGTCTGCTATGTGCTGGGCATCACCGCGGTCGATCCGGCGAAGCACAACCTTTTGTTTTCGCGTTTCATTTCGGAAGAACGCAAGGAACCCCCCGATATCGATGTCGATTTCGAACATGAACGCCGCGAAGAGGTGATGCAGTATATCTATGCGCGCTATGGCCGTGACCGCGCCGCCATCGCCGCCACCGTCATCCACTATCGCCCGCGCAGCGCGGTGCGCGAAGTCGGCAAGGTGCTGGGGCTTTCCGAAGACGTGACGACGCGGCTGACCAGCACCGTCTGGGGCAGTTTCGCCAGCCATATGGAACAGCAGCGCATCGCCGAAAGCGGCTTTGATCCGCAAGCACCGGCAATCGCCCGGCTTGCCGATCTTGTGGGCCAGATCATGGGGTTCCCGCGTCATTTGTCGCAACATGTCGGCGGCTTCGTGCTGACGCAGGACCGGCTCGACGAAACCGTGCCGATCCACAATGCCGCCATGCAAGGTCGCACCTTCATCGAATGGGACAAGGACGATATCGACGCGCTTGGCCTGATGAAGGTCGATGTGCTGGCGCTGGGCATGCTCAGCTGCATCCGCAAGGCCTTTGCGCTGGTGGAAACCCATATCGGCCGGCAACTGACGCTCGACAATATCCCCGATGCCGATGCGGCGGTGTTCGACATGCTGTGCCGGGGGGACAGTATCGGCGTCTTCCAGATCGAAAGCCGGGCGCAGATCAACATGCTGCCGCGGCTGCGGCCGCGCGAATTCTACGATCTCGTCATCCAGGTCGCCATCGTGCGCCCCGGGCCGATCCAGGGCGACATGGTCCACCCTTATCTGCGGCGCCGGCAGGGGCGTGAGCGGGTCGAATTCCCCTCGCCGGCGCCGCCGCACGACCCTGACGAACTGCGCCATGTGCTCGGCAAAACTTTGGGGGTGCCGCTGTTCCAGGAACAGGCGATGAAGCTGGCCATTACCGCCGCCAATTTCACCCCGTCCGAATCGAACCAGCTTCGCCGCGCCATGGCGACCTTTCGCAACGTCGGCACGATGCAGCATTTCGAGGACAAGATGGTCGGCGGCATGGTGGCGCGCGGTTACGAGCGTGATTTCGCCCAGCGCTGCTTCCGCCAGATTCAGGGCTTTGGCAGTTATGGCTTTCCCGAAAGCCATGCCATCGCCTTTGCCCGGCTGGTCTGGGTGTCGTCATGGCTCAAGCATCATTATCCGGCGATCTTTGCCGCCGCGCTGCTCAATTCGCAGCCGATGGGGTTTTACGCTCCGGCGCAGATCGTCCGCGATGCGCGTGAACACGGCATCGCGGTGCGGCCGGTCGATATCAACCACAGCGGCTGGGACAACAGCATCGAGGGCGAGGCCTTGCGCCTCGGCCTGCGCCAGATCAGCGGCTTTCGGCAAATTTGGGCCGATGCGATCATCGCCGCCCGGCCGTTCGACAGTGTCGAGGCGCTGGCCCGCCACGCCGGCCTGCCGCCGCGGGCGCTGCGCCTGCTCGCCGATGCCGATGCCTGCGGGTCCTTGGGGCTCGACCGGCGCAACGCGGCGTGGGAGGCGCTGCGCACCCCGATGGGCGAACTGCCGCTGTTCGCCGCCGCCAGCGCGCGCGAACTGGGTGCCGAACCCGATGCCGATCTGCCGCTGCTGACGCCGGGTGAACAGGTTGCCGCCGATTACCAGACCACCCGCCTGTCGCTGAAGGGCCATCCGATGGCGCTGCTGCGCCGACATTTCGCCGTCGATGGCGTGCTGAGTTGCGGCGAGGCCATCACCGCCCGCAACGGCCGCCGCGTCACGGTTGCCGGCGTCGTGCTGATCCGCCAGCGGCCGGGCAAGGGCAATGCCATTTTCGTAACGATCGAGGATGACAGCGGCGTCGCCAATATCGTCATCTGGGCGCGGCTGTTCGAGATTTTCCGCCGGCCGATCATGGCGGCGCGGCTGATGCAGATCGAAGGCGAAGTGCAGCGCAGCCCCGAAGGCGTCGTCCACATCATGGCCAGCCGCATCATCGACCGCAGCGCTTTGCTCGACAGGCTGTCGGACAGCCATGACGCCACCCCGCCGGTCGCCCGCGCCGAAGAAGACCTGCAACAACCCAGCAGCCACCCCGGCAGCCGCGCGCGCCACCCGCGCGATGTACGGGTTCTGCCGCGAACGCGCGATTTTCACTGACCTTTTGCCTTCGCGTCGTCGCGCGCGAGAGACCGAACGGTATGCGTCGGCGGCCTGCGAAAGGGGTGACCTGCCATGCCACACGCGCCATAGTGCCCCAAAGCAATGGAGCCCCCGGCATGACCACCAGCG
>CAJAHV010000429.1 GCA_903939555.1 uncultured Alphaproteobacteria bacterium
CTCGACCTGTTGAAGGCGCGCGCTGCGGCCTGACAGAAAAAAGCGCCTCCGGCGGCTGGGGCCTTAGGCCCCAGACCCAGGTTTTACTTCGTTCTGAGCGGGCGGTCGTCGCTTGCTGCCAGCCACACTGCGGTCGCCCAAGCGGCGACATTCTGATCGAGCTGCGCGCGGTCGACCTTGTCCAGCGTGTCGTCGGGCGTGTGGTGCAGGTCGAAATAGCGGCTGCCGTCCTGCTCCAGTTCGAGGATCCCGCTGCCCAGCGCCCCCAGCGGCGCGACATCGGCGCCGCCGCCCGCACCATTGTCGCGCGTCGGCGCCACCCCGAGCGGGGCGAGCGCGGCGTTGATCTCGGCGATCAGCGGCTTGCCGGTTTCGGCAACCTTTGACGATACGCGATACACCCGGTCCGCGCCGAAATCACTTTCCGCCGCCAGCACGATGTTTTCGCTCGCATGCGCCGCGCCATAGGCTCGGCCGCCATAAATGCCGATTTCTTCCGAGCCAAAGAACACCACGCGGATCGTCCGGCGCGGCTGCAACCCGGCATCCTTTATCACCTTCGCCGCCGCCAGCGTGATCGCCATGCCGGCACCGTCGTCAATGACGCCCTGCCCGATATCCCAGCTGTCGATATGCCCGCCGATGACGATCACCTCGGCCGGCGCGCCGACGCCCGGAATTTCGCCCGACACATTCGCCGATTGGCCATTGGCGTCGAACACCGGCGTCGAGACCAGCTTGACGCTCACCGGCCCCGCTGCCAGCCGCCGCGCCAGCAATTCGGCATCGGGCAACGCCAACGCCGCTGATGCGATCGGCGTCACCCCCGCCGGCGTGCTCGTCGATCCGGTATGCGGGTTGCGGTGATAATCGGTGCCCAGGCTGCGGATCAGCACTGCGACGGCACCCTTGGCCTGCGCCAGCGCCGGGCCGGCACGCCGCACCGCGCCATTGGTGCCATAGCTGCTGCCATCCTGCGCGCGCATCATGTGATGGTCGATGAAGGCGATTCGGCCGGCAAGACTCCCCGGCGCTGCGGCTTCGAGCGCGGCATAATCGGCAAAATACACCACCGGCGCGGTGATCCCGGCCGCCGGCGTCGCGCCGCTGCTGCCCAGCGCGGCAATGGCGAGCTTCTGCCCGGTGCCGATGATCTCGGCGCTTTCGGCGCCGCGCTGCCACACCGGGATGGGAAAGGGCTCGACCTTGATGTTGACCAGCCCCGCCGCCTTCATCGCCTTGACCGCCCAATCGCGGCCGCGCGCCTCGGCCTCGGTCCCCGCCAGCCGCTGGCCCACGGTCGTCGTCAGGTCGCTGAGCAAGGCACAGGCCGATGATGTCGCCAGCGCCCGTTCCCGCACCATCGCGGCCTGTTCGGCGCGGGTAGCGGCAAACGCGGGGGTGGCCGTCGTGGCGAGCGCAGTAGCGAGCGCGGCGGCCAGAAGGCATCGGCTCACCGCCGTCAGATCAAGGCGTTTCATCATCAGGCATATCCCTCAAGGCGCATCCACGGCACGGCGCTGTCTGCCGAC
>CAJAHV010000430.1 GCA_903939555.1 uncultured Alphaproteobacteria bacterium
GCAGTGCCAGAAGAGGTGAAGGAAGAACGCTGGCACCGTTTCATGGCGGCGCAATCGGCGATTTCGGAACAACGGCTGGCGCTCAAGGTCGGCCGCGACATCGACGTGCTGATCGATGCGGTGGACGATGAAGGCGGCGCGAGCGGCCGCAGCAAATATGACGCCCCCGAAATCGACGGCGAGGTACATCTGCGCGATGCCGGCGGCGTCGCGGTCGGCGATATCATCCGCGTCCGCATCGAGGAATCGGACGAAGCCGATCTGTTCGGCGTGCCGGTGTGACCCTGCAGCTTAGCGGGTGACGACAGGCCCTTGCATCCGCTAAACCGTAACGATGACCGACTTTGCCCCTCTGCTGACCGCCGATGACGGCGCCCCCGCCACCCGACTGACCCTGATCACCGTCGCCGGTTTTGATGACTGGTTGCGCGGCCAGAGCGAACGGACTCGCGCCTTTGTCGCGGCGCAGGGCTTTGCTGCGGCGCCCGACAGTGTCGCGCTGCTGCCCGGTGATGCGCCGGGGGACTGGTCGGCGCTGGCCGGGGTCGAGGCCGTGCTCGGGCCGTGGAGCCTTGCCGCTGCTGCCAGCAAGCTGCCCTCGGGCCGCTATCGCGCGTCGCAGCCAACCGGCCCGGCGCTGCTTGGCTGGTTGCTCGCCCAGCATCGCTTCACCCGCTACAAAAAGGCCAGCGGCGACATTGGCGCGCGCGTGCTGCTGAGCCAGGAACCCGCCGCCGTGTCGGAAGCGGTGAAGCTCGCCGAAGCGACCGCGCTGGTGCGTGACCTTGTCGATACGCCGGCGGCCGATCTCGGGCCGGGAGAGCTTGCCGAGGCGGTCGCGGTACAGGCGCGGGCCTTTGGCGCGACCTGCCATGTCACCAAGGGCGAGGCGCTGCTGGAGGCGAATTTCCCCGCTATCCATGCCGTCGGCCGGGCGGCATCGCGGGCGCCGCGGCTGATCGACCTTAACTGGGGCGATGCGAACCATCCGAAGCTGACCATCATCGGCAAGGGTGTCACCTTCGACAGCGGCGGGCTCAACCTCAAGCCCGGCGGCAGCATGGCGTTGATGAAGAAGGACATGGGCGGTGCCGCGCACGCGCTGGCGCTGGCGCGGCTGGTGATGCAGGCCAATTTGGCCGTCCGGCTGCGGCTGATTATCCCGGCGGTGGAGAACAGCATCTCGGGCGATGCCATGCGGCCGGGGGACATTCTCGCCAGCCGGGCGGGCAAGAGCATCGAAGTCACCAACACCGATGCCGAGGGTCGGCTGGTGCTCGCCGATGCGCTGACGCTGGCCGGGGAGGACACGCCGGCACTGATCATCGATTTCGCGACGCTGACCGGCGCGGCGCGGGTGGCGCTGGGGCCGCAATTGCCGGGCTTTTTCGCCAATGACGAGGCGCTGGCCGCCGATTACGCCGTGGCGGCCGAGGCCTCGGGCGACCCCTTGTGGCGGCTGCCGCTATGGCCGGGTTATCGCGACATGCTGAAATCAACCGTCGCCGATCTCAACAATTCTCCCGACGGCGGCTTTGCCGGGGCGATTACCGCCGCGCTGTTCCTTGAAGCCTTCGTGTCGCCGGCGACGCCCTGGGCGCATTTCGACACTTTTGCCTGGAACCCGGCGGCCCGCCCGGGGCGGCCGCGCGGTGGCGAGGCGATGGGGCTGCGCGCTTCGTTCGCGCTGATCCAGCAACGGTTCGGGCGGGCGTGATGCCGGCGGGGACGGCGCAGTTGACCGGGGTGCGGCCGGGCCTTGACCCGCGCCGCTGGATCGCCCGGCCCGATCTCGTTGAAATCGGTCTGGCCGGGCAGGTCGCGGCGGCGCGCTATGTCGCGCCGCTGGCGATGCAGGTGGCGGTGCCGCGCACGCCGATGCGCAAGGCGGGGAACGCCGACAGCGTCGCGGTCAGCGAATTGCTGGCGGGGGAAGCCTTTGACCTGTTCGAAACTGTCGATGGCTGGGCCTATGGGCGCAGCGTTGCCGATGCCTATGTCGGCTGGGTCCACGCCGATGCGTTGATACCGCGCACTGATGCCGCGCTGGTGATGGTTACGGCGCGGGTGGCGCCGGTGTTCGCCGCGGCCGATATCAAGGCGCCGGTCATCAGCGAACTACCCTTTGGCGCGTGGGTGGCGGGGGCGGCGGAGACGCGTTTTTTCGCCTGCGAGGCGGGGTTCATCCACAATCGCCACCTCGCACCCGGGCCGGCGACACCCATCGAGGTGGCGCGGCTGTTCACCGGCGCGCCCTATCTGTGGGGCGGGCGCACGCCTTTGGGGGTGGATTGTTCGGGTCTGGTGCAGGCAGCGCTGATGGCGTGCGGCACGGCCTGCCCGCGCGATTCGGACCAGCAGCGCGAAACGATCGGGACGGCCGTGGACTTTGGCGATCGCCGGGCCGGCGATGTGGTGTTCTTTCCCGGCCATGTCGGCCTGTTAGTCGATGCCGACACCCTGTTGCACGCCAATGCCTATTGGATGGCGGTAGTCAGCGAACCGCTGGCGGATGTGATTGCCCGGCTGGCCGATGTGCCGGAGCCGGTGACCGGCGTCCGGCGCCTCGCCTGACGCGCCGGGGTCTGCCCGAATCGACCGTCCGGGCCGAACCGCCCGTCTGAACGCGGGGCTGTCGTTCAGCCGCCGCTGCCTTTCTTGGGGCCGCCCGCCACCGGCATCTTGACGAAGAGCAGCGTCATCCGGTCGCTTTCGCCGATTGCCGTATATTTCGCCTTGTCGGTATCGCCTTCGGCATAGTTGGGCGGCAGGGTCCACACGCCTTTGGGATAGTCTTTGGTATCCTTGGGGTTGGCGTTGACCTCCGATTGTTGGACCAGCGTGAAGCCGGCATCTTCGGCAAGCTTTTTCACATAGGAGATTTTCATATAGCCGCTCGACGTCATCAGCGCGTCGGGCTTGTCCTCGGGCAGACGGTGTTCGACGATGCCGAGCATGCCGCCCGGTTTCAGCGCGGCAAAGAACGCCTTGAAGGCGTCGGGTGCAAAGCCGCCCATGTGCCAGTTATGGACGTTGCGAAAACTGAGCACCCGATCGGCGCTGCCGGCCGGGGCAATGGCCATCATGTCCTTGGCAAAGACACTCATCCGGGTCGATCCATAGACGGCCGGGTTGGCATCAAGCTTTTTCTGGAAATTCTGCACGGCAGCAGCGGCACGTTCACCGGCGGCCGGGTTGCCGGCAGCGGCGTACAGCGTGCCCTTTTCGCGCAGATAGGGTGCCAGCACTTCGGTGTACCAGCCGCCTGATGGTGTGATTTCCACCACCGTCATGGTGGGTTCCACCTTGAAGAACGCCAGCGTTTCGGCCGGGTGGCGATAGGCATCGCGCGCTTTGTTGGCGTCCGACCGGTGGGCCCCGGCAAGCGCTGTATCGAAGGGGCCGGCCATGGCCGGCGCGGTGAGCATCACGGCGGCGGTGAGGGCGAAAAGCGTCTGGCGCAACATGGCATTCTCCTGTGCGGGCCGCTGCGATGCGGCTTGGCTTCGTCTGACGCCTAGATTAGCGCGTTGCGATGGACTCGCATAATACAATCGCGCTGCTGGCGGGCGGTCTCATGCTGACGCTTGCCGCCAGCCTGGGCGATCAGGCCCGGCGCCGCGCGCCATTGGCCTGGCATGCCTATCTGCCGTGGCATGCGATGATCTTTGCCGGGATCGCCGCAGCCCTGTTCGCAGCGGTGCATCTTTATGGCCTGGCGCGCGTCGGCGCGCTCTGAGCGGTCACTTCACAAAGGGCGCTGCCACTTCGGACGGCACCCGCACCGCGCGCTGGCTGCGGGTGTCGACCAGCGCCCAGATGGTTGCGGCGCGGGCGCGCAGCTTGCCATCGGCACCGGTGATCTCGACGAAACGGTCGAAGCGAGCGCCGCGCGGGGTGCCGACCCAGGTGGTCAGCGTCAGCACTTCACCGGCCAGCGTGGCGCGCAAATAGTCGATCTCGTGGCGGGTAACGACCCAGATGAAGCGGTCGATGTCCTCGGGCCGCGCCACTGCTCGCCAATGCGCGGTCGCGACCTCCTGCACCCAGCGCAGATAGACGGTGTTATTGACATGCCCCAGTTCATCGATGTCGGCCGCCTGTGCGGTGACGTTGATGGCGTGGGGCGCCCGGTCAGCGGGGTGCGGCATTGCTGGCTTCGAACTGTGCCAGGATGAAGGCATATTCCTCGGCGGTTTCCTGCAACGCCGAAAACCGCCCCGATTTGCCGCCATGCCCGGC
>CAJAHV010000431.1 GCA_903939555.1 uncultured Alphaproteobacteria bacterium
CAATTGCCCGGCCAGCGTTGGCGCATCGGCAAAATAGAAAATCCAGGCGCCACCGGTCAGCGCGGCGATGGCCAGCCAGATGCCGTGCTTGGCGACACGCTTGCCCAGCTTGCCGGCACCCCAAGGCGCGGCCTGCAGCTTCAACTGCGCATTGCGATCACCATCGATGGCGCGTTCAACATGGACGAACAGGTCGGTCCATACCGTCTGCGGGCAGGCATAGCCGCACCAGGCGCGGCCGACGGCGGAGGTGACGAGGAACAGCCCGATGCCGGCCATGACCAGCAGCCCGGCGACATAATAGAATTCATGCGGCCAGATTTCGATCTGGAACATGTAGAACCGGCGGTTCGCCATATCGACGAGCACCGCCTGGTCGGGGGCATAGGGCCCGCGGTGCCAGCGCAGCCAGGGGGTGGTGTAATAGATCGCCAGCGTGACCGCCATCACCAGCCATTTGAAGCGCCGGAACGGGCCGTTGACCGCCTTGGGGAAGACACTGCGCCGGGCAACGAAAAAGCTCTGGTCACTGGCGGGGTCGGCGTTGGTCACTGCGTCGTCTTCGCCGCATCGGCAGCGGCGATTTCGACCACCGGCGTGGCTTCGCCACCCCCGAGCGAATGGACATAGGCCGCCAGCATCTTGATCGTCACCGGGTCGAGACGGTTGCCCCAGGCCGGCATGGCGCCGGCGCGCGCATTGACGATAGTAGCGGTCAGCGAAGCGCGGTCGCCGCCATAAAGCCAAATCGCATCGGTCAGGTTCGGGGCGCCCTGCTCGCGGTTGCCCGTGCCGGCAGCGCCATGGCAGACGGCGCAATTGGCTTCGAACAGTGCGGCCCCGCGAGCAGCCGCAGCCGAAGCTTCATCCTGTCCCGAAATCACCCGGACATGGGCGACGACATCGCGGATTTCGGCCCTTTGCAAAATCTCGTCGCGGCCGAACGCCGGCATCTGCGAGACGCGGGTATCGTCATTGCCGGGGTGGCGGATGCCGTTGATCAGCGTAGTCTGGATGGTGGCGAGATCGCCGCCCCACAGCCAGTCATCATCGTTGAGGTTGGGATAGCCCTGCGATCCGGCGGCGCCGGCGCCATGACATTGCACGCAATGCACCTTGAACGCCGATCTGCCGCCACGTTCGGCAGCGCGCAGCAGTTGCGGATTGCCAGGCAATTGGTCGATCGGCAATTGCGCCAGCGCCAGCTTGACCGGGGCCTGGCGTGCTGCTTCGGCGCTCAATTCGGCATCGAGATCGCCATGGCTCGACCAGCCGAACAGGCCCTTGCTGGCGCTGTTGGCGAGCGGGATCGCCGGATAGACGATGGCATAGCCGATGGCAAAGACGATGCAGGCGAAAAAGGTGAGCAGCCACCAGCGCGGCATCGGCGTATCGAGTTCCTCGATACCATCCCATTGGTGACCAACGGTCGCGGTGCCGGTGGGGGCATCGACGCGCGGGCCGCTGTTGGGCGCTTCGGGTGCGCCGGGAATCAGATCATCAGCCACGCTGGTCATCCTTGAATTCATTTGGCTCGAAAATCATGGTCTTGGCGCGGGCGTGGACGTCGCTGGCGCCGCGGCGGAAGGTCCAGCCGATGAGGACGAGGAAAACCATGCCCAGAAAGACAAGGCCCCAGCTGTCGGCGGCGTGGCGCAGGGCATCATAGCTCATCGCGGCTGCTCCTTGGCGGCGGCGGCAGTGAAATCGACCGCAGTGCCGATCGACTGGAGATAGGCAATGATCGCGTCGAGCTCGGTCAGCCGCTTGGGATCGCCATCGAAATCGCGGACCTGCGCCTTGGGGTAGCGCGCGACGAAA
The DNA here is from genome assembly GCA_903939555.1 of uncultured Alphaproteobacteria bacterium. GTDB lineage: Bacteria > Pseudomonadota > Alphaproteobacteria > Sphingomonadales > Sphingomonadaceae > Sandarakinorhabdus. Next base: position 1,822 of record CAJAHV010000431.1, read on the forward strand.
TCACTGCTGTCAGCCTCGGCATCGCCCTGCAGGGCAAGGTCGGCACTGGCCTTGGCGATATCGATATCGCTGTAGGGCACGCCGACGCGGCGCAGCGCCACCAGATGCCCGGCGATGGCATCGGTCTTCAAATCGCGTTCCGCCAGAAAGGCGTAGGGCGGCATGATCGATTCAGGCACCACGGCGCGCGGGTTGGTCATGTGCTGGACGTGCCAGCCATCCGAATAGCGGCCGCCGACACGCGCCAGATCCGGCCCGGTACGTTCCGACCCCCATTGGAACGGGTGGTCGTACATGCTTTCGGCGGCAAGGCTGTAATGGCCATAGCGTTCGGTTTCGTCGCGGAACGGCCGCACCATCTGGCTGTGGCAGTTGTAGCAGCCTTCGCGCATGTAGATGTTGCGGCCGACGAGTTCGAGCGGGGTGTAGGGCCGCACGCCCTCCACCTTGGTCACTGTCGAATCGATCCAGAACAGCGGCGCGATCTCGACGATCCCGCCGATGGCCACAGCGACCAGGGACAGCACCGCGAGCAGCGTCACATTGCGCTCGATAGCCTTGTGACGGTTGAGGATGTTGGACATCGATTCTGGCCTTATGCCGCAGCAACGGGAGTGAGCGGGCGGTCGCGCGCCGGGTCATGGGCCGGGCTCGACATCGGGGCTTCGGCGCGCAGCTTGCCAGCGATGGTCATGCCGATGTTCCAGACCATGACGAGGCTTCCCGACAGGTACATCAGGCCGCCGGCGACACGCATGATGTAATAAGGGTGCATGGCGGCAACGACTTCGACAAAGGCGTAGACAAGGTAACCGTCCTTGCCATATTCGCGCCACATCAGGCCCTGGGTGATGCCCGCCACCCACATCGAGGCGGTGTAGAGCACGATGCCCAGCGTCGCGAGCCAGAAGTGCCAGTTTACCAGCCGCAGCGAATAGAGCCGGGTGCGGTTCCACAGGCGCGGCGTCATGAAATACAGCGCCGAAAAAGTGATCATGCCGTTCCAGCCGAGCGCGCCCGAGTGGACATGGCCGATCGTCCAGTTGGTGTAATGGCTCAATGAATTGACCGACTTGATCGACATCATCGGGCCTTCGAAGGTCGACATGCCGTAAAAGGCCAGCGCCAGCACCATCATGCGGATAATCGGATCGGTGCGGATCTTGTCCCAGGCGCCGTTGAGCGTCATCAGGCCGTTGATCATCCCACCCCACGACGGCATCCACAGCATGATCGAGAACACCATGCCCAGCGTCTGCGCCCAATCGGGCAGCGCGGTGTAATGAAGGTGGTGCGGCCCCGCCCAGATATACAGGAATATCAGCGACCAGAAGTGCAGGATCGACAGGCGATAGCTGTAGACCGGGCGTTCGGCCTGCTTGGGCACGAAGTAATACATCATGCCAAGGAAACCCGCGGTCAGGAAAAAGCCGACGGCGTTATGGCCATACCACCATTGCACCAGCGCATCCTGCACCCCGGCAAAGGCCGAATAGGATTTTGAACCGACGAGGCTGACCGGCATCGACAGATTGTTGACGAGGTGCAGCATCGCCACGGTGATGATGAAGGCGAGGTAGAACCAGTTGGCGACATAGATATGCGGTTCGCTGCGGCGCAGGATGGTGCCGACATAGACCGCCAGATAACTGACCCAGACGATGGTCAGCCAGATATCGACATACCATTCCGGCTCGGCATATTCGCGCGCTTCGGTGACGCCCATGATATAGCCGGTGGCGGCGAGCACGATGAACAGCTGGTAGCCCCAGAAGACAAAACGGGCGAGCGTGGGAAATGCCAGCCGCGCCCGGCAGGTGCGCTGCACGATGTAAAAACTAGTGGCGATGAGCGCGTTGCCGCCGAAAGCAAAGATCACCGCCGAGGTGTGCAGCGGCCGCAACCGGCCAAAGCTGGTGAATTCGGAATGAAGGTTAAGCAGCGGCCAGGCGAGCTGGCTGGCGATGGCCACCCCGGCCAGCAGGCCAACGACCCCCCAGAAGACCGTGGCGATCACCCCCCAGCGGATAACCTCGTCATCATAATGCGACAGATCGGCCACGACCGGCGGCTGGTCGCTGCGCCGCAGGGTGACGACCAGCATGATCGCGGCGGCGGTGGCCAAAATCAGCATGTGCACGGCAAAGCCCGAATCGGCCGCCACCCCCGCAGCGGTCAGCATCAGCAGCACGGCGAGAAACCAGCCGGCGGATTTGTAGAATATGGCGTGCATGGCTCTTCCGATCGGGGCGTCGGTGTCGGGCATGCCCCGTCGGCATCCGCACGGCATTGATCTGCATCAAGGCCGAACTGCCTCCGGGCTACAGCGACGCGCAAGTTTCAACGTGCGGCGCGTGCGCCGGTTCCCCGACAGGGCCGCGCCGCCGCCGGTAAAACGCGCTTCGCCGCGCTGCGGTACTGGCACCCGTGCCCGCCAGCCGGGGCGCGCTGTGCCGGCCGGGATCAGCCGCGAAAACCGATCTCCAAGGGAGTCACCCCGGCAAGCGTCGCACACAGGCGGTCGCCCGGGCGCACCGGCCCGACTCCGGCGGGCGTGCCGGTGAAGATCAGGTCGCCCCCCGCCAGGGTGACGAAGGTCGACAGCGTCGCGATGATTTCGGCGACATTCCAGATCATCTGGGCCAGGTCCCCGGCTTGGCGCTGCTCGCCATTGACCGACAAGGCGATCGCACCGGCGGCGGGGGGCAGCCCATAGACCAGCGCCCCCAGTGGCGCCGACTGGTCGAAGCCCTTGGCCATGTCCCACGGCCGCCCTGCCTGTTTCGCCGCCGCCTGCAAGTCACGCCGGGTCAGGTCGATCCCGACGGCATGGCCAAAGACCAGCGACGGCGCATCGGCAACCGACACATTGGCGCCGCCACGGCCCAGCGCCACGACGAGTTCGACTTCGTGGTGCAGATCGGCGGTCTGCGACGGAAACGCCAGTTCGGCACCGCTGGCGACCACCGCATCGGCGGGCTTGGTGAAGAAGAACGGCGCCGGCCGGGTCGGGTCACCGCCCATTTCGCGGACATGATCGGCATAATTCTGCCCGACGCAAAAGATCCGCCGGACCGGAAAACGCGCGTCGCTGCCGGCGATGGCGATGGTAACGGGTTCGACGCGGGGCAGTTGCATGGCGGGGCCTTTGCGATGGCGGGCGGACCCTGCCGTTATAGCCGATTTGCGGGGCTGTCGAAGCAGGGTATGCAGGAATCCGAGCAGGTTGGGGAGAGCCATGTATTACGCCGAATTGAGCGCCGCGCGCGCCGAATTGACCGGGCCAGAAGGCGCTTTCGAGATCACCGAGATCGAATTGCGCGGTCAGCGGTTGAAGGCCTACAAGACTGCCCTCCCCGATATCCGCGCGCTCTGGCTTGCCACCGCGGCCTTTGCCGAGCGAACCTACCTTGTTTACGATGACGAACGGCTGAGCTTTGCCGATTCCCATGCCCGGGTCGCCGCGATTGCCGCTTGGCTTGCGGCGCAGGGCCTGGTGCCGGGCGACCGTGTCGCCATCGCCATGCGCAATTACCCCGAATGGATGCTGATCTATTGGGCCTGCACCGCCTCCGGCCTTGCCGTTGTCGGCATGAACGCCTGGTGGACGCCCGAGGAAATGGCCTATGCGCTGGCGGATTCCGCCCCGCGCGCGCTGTTTCTCGATGCCGAACGGCTGGCGCGGGTGGCGTCGCGGCCCGCCATGGCGGCCGGCATGCTGCTTGTCGGCGTGCGGCTGCCGGCACCGGCGGCGGGTGTCGTCGATTTCACCGGCATCATCGCTGCGGGCGGCAGCCTGCCCGATGTCAGCATCGATCCCGATGACGATGCCTGCATCTTTTACACCTCGGGCACCACCGGCCACCCCAAGGGTGCGCAACTGACCCACCGCGGCTGCATCACCAACCTGTACAACATGATGTATGCCAGCGCCTCGACTGCGCTCGCCATGCAGAAGGCCAAGGGCATCGTGCCGCCGGTCGCGCCGCCGCCGGTCGCGCTGATCACCACGCCCTTGTTCCATGTCACGGCCAATAATTGCGGCGCCTTTGCCACGACCGCTGCCGGCGGCACGATGGTGCTGATGTACCGCTGGGACGCCGGCGAGGCCTTGCGCCTCATCCAGCGCGAACGCGTGACGGCGATGAGCGGCGTGCCGGTGATGGCGCGCGAAGTCATCAGCCACCCGGATTTCGCC
>CAJAHV010000432.1 GCA_903939555.1 uncultured Alphaproteobacteria bacterium
GTGTGGTGCCACCATGTCTCCTGCTGCCCCGATCGCCTATCCCGCCAGCCCGAGCGGCACGGTCGTCGACACGCAATTCGGCATGCCGGTGGCCGATCCGTACCGCTGGCTGGAAGGCGATGTGCGCACCGAACAGCCGGTCGCCGACTGGGTGGCGGCGCAGAACAAGGTTACCCAGGGCCAGCTCGCCACCCTGCCGCAGCGGGGTGCGATCAAGGCTCGGCTGACGCAATTGTTCGATTACGAACGCGTCACCCTGCCGCTGTCGCGCGGCGGCCGCCTGTTTTTCCGGCGCAACAGCGGGCTGCAGAACCAATCGGTGCTGGTGGTACAGGATGGCGTTTCAGAATCTGCCGGCGGTGCCGCGCCGCGCGTGCTGATCGACCCCAATGGCTGGGCCAAGGACGGCGCGACCGCGCTCGCCGAATGGGCACCCGCGCCCGATGGCAAACGGATCGCCTATGCCGTGCAGGATGGCGGCAGCGACTGGCGGGTCATCAAGATCCTCGATGTCGCCACCGGCACGGTGCTGGCCGACGAACTCGACTGGGTGAAGTTTTCAGGGATCGCCTGGAACGCCGACGCCAGCGGCTTTTACTATTCGCGCCACCCAGCCTCACCCAAGGGCAAGGATTTCGTGTCGGCGGTATTCGACCATAGTGTGTTTTTCCACCGCATCGGCACGCCGCAAAGTGCCGATGCCCAAGTCTATGCCTCTCCCGACAATCGCGGCTATTACAACATCGCCGAAACCAGCGAGGACGGCCGCTGGCTGATTATCCGCTCGAGCACCGGGTCGGACGACAGCTATGAAGTCCGGGTACAGGACCTTGCCGCCCCCGGCAGCACGCTCGCCACGCTCGTCGCGGTTCGCCAGCACGACTGGCGCTTTGCCGAATCCGTGGGCGATACCTTGTATTTCGTCACCAACAAGGACGCGCCCAAATATCGCGTCGTGGCCTTCGACGGGCCGGGCAAGCCGATGCGCGAGATCGTCGCGGCGGCAGCCGATACCCTGACCGGCGCATCGGTTGTCGGCGACCATCTGATTGTCACGGCGCTCAAGGATGCGCGCAGCGACGTGCGGCGCTACACGCTCGACGGCAAGCCGGCCGGCGTTGTTGCCTTGCCCGGGCTTGGAACGGCGAGCGGTTTTGCCGGCATCACGGGCACGAGCGCGGCCTATTTCGCCTTCACCAGCTACAATGCGCCGACGACGATCTATCGCTACGATGTGGCAACCAACGCCAGCACGGTATTCAACGCCCCCAAGGTTGCCTTCGACCCGGCCGATTTCATTGTCGAACAGCGCTTCTTCACCTCGAAGGACGGCACCAGCGTGCCGATGTTCGTCGCCCATAAAAAGAGCGTCGACCTGTCGAAGGGCGCGCCGACGCTGATGTACGGCTATGGCGGCTTCAACATCAACGTGCTGCCGGCGTTCCAGGTCGATGCGCTGGCGTGGATGGAATTGGGCGGCATCTATGCCGAAGTGACCTTGCGCGGCGGCGGCGAATATGGCGCCGAATGGCACAAGGCCGGCACCCGCCTGCAAAAGCAGAATGTCTTTGATGATTTCATCGCCGGGGGCGAATATCTCATCGCATCGGGCATCACGCCCAAAGGCGGCCTTGCCATTCAGGGCGGCTCCAACGGCGGGCTGCTGGTCGGCGCCGTCGTCAACCAGCGGCCCGACCTGTTCGCTGCCGCCCTCCCCGCCGTCGGCGTGATGGACATGCTGCGCTTCCCGCTGTTCACCGAAGGCCGCACCTGGACCGATGATTATGGCGACCCGGCCGAGGAAGCCCAGTTCCGCAACCTCCACGGTTATTCGCCCTATCATAACATCAGGGGCGGCCGCGATTACCCCGCCATCCTCGTCACCACCGCCGATACCGATGACCGTGTCGTCCCCGGCCACAGCTTCAAATATGCAGCGGCGCTGCAGGCGGCGACGATCGGTGACAAGCCCCACCTCATCCGCATCGAAACCCGCGCCGGCCATGGCAGCGGCAAACCGACATCAAAGCAGATCGACGAGATTACCGATCTGTGGAGCTTCATCGGCTATTGGACCGGGCTGACCCGGTAGGGACGCATCCACCGCGCCCGCCGGCGGCACAGGGGAAGGTTAGCCGGCGCTCTGCCCGTTCGCCGCCAGCGCATCGCCGGCGAGGTACAGCGACCCGGTCACCAACACCACCGGAGGGCGGGCGCGATCGGCGTGGCGGGCGATTTCGGTCAGCGCGCTGGCGACATCGGGACAGGCCTGGCCCGGCACCCCGGCTTCGCGGGCGATGCGCACCAGGTCTTCGGGCGGATGGCCGGCATGGCGCTCGACCGGCACGGCATAGATCGCGGTAGCGTGCGGCATGAAGGCACGCAGAAAGCCGCTGGCATCCTTGGCCGCCAGCATTCCGGCAACGATGTAGAAGGGCCGGTCGGCGAGCATGGCCCCGTTGAAATGTGCCGCGATCGCCTTGCCGGCGGCGGGGTTATGCCCGCCATCGATCCATAATTCGGCATCGGCCGGCAAGCGCGCCGTCAACGGCCCGGCATCAAGGCGTTGCAACCGCGCCGGCCATTCCGCCCAGCCCATGCCGGCGCGCAGCGCGCCATCATTGACCGGCACGACATCCTGCATGCGCAGCATGGCGATGGCGAGCCCGGCATTGTCGATCTGATGCGCACCCGACAGCCGCGGCAAGGGCAGTTGCAGGCGCCCGGCGGCATCGCGAAAATGCAGCGCGCCTTCGTAGCTGGCAACGTCCCAGTCGGTGCCGCGAATGCGCAGCGGCGCCCCGGTAACACCGGCAATTTCGGCAATGCGCGCCGTCACCGCCTTGGGGTAGCGCGATACCACCATCGGCACGCCCGGCTTGGCGATGCCGGCCTTTTCGCCGGCAATGTCGAGGATGGTCGGCCCCAGCCATTGCTGGTGATCAAGCCCCAGTTGCGCGATGCCGGTGACCAGCGGCGCCGCAATGACATTGGTCGCGTCCATGCGGCCGCCCAGCCCGACCTCGATGATGCAGGCATCGGCCGGTTCGCGCGCAAAGGCGAGGAAGGCCAGCGCCGTCGTCAGTTCGAAAAAGGTGATCGGCTGGCCCCCATTGCGGGCAAGAATGTCACGCAGCAGGTCGCACAGCGCCTCGTCGCCGATCACCTGGCCGGCGACGCGGATGCGTTCGTTGAAGCGGATGAGATGCGGCGAGGTATAGACATGCACGCGCCGCCCCGACGCTTCGAGACAGGCGCGCAAAAAGGCCACGGTCGACCCCTTGCCGTTGGTGCCGGCGACATGGAACACCGGTGGCAGCCGAGACTGGGGGTTGCCCAGCCGCGACAGCAGACGTTCGAGCCGACCCAGCGACAGGTCGATTTCCGCCGGGTGCAGGGCATAGGCTGCCTGCAACAACGCATCGAGGATGGGGTTGTCCGACTGTGCGCGTTCCATCCTGGCTCCCGCCACCGTCCGTCGCCGGCTATGCCGCGCGGACGCTGCGCCGCGCCATCAGCATGGCGAGCAACCGGGCCAGCGTATCCTTCAGCTCGTTGCGATGCACGACCATGTCGAGCATCCCGTGCGCCAGCAGATATTCGGCGCGCTGGAAACCTTCGGGCAGTTTTTCGCGGATCGTCTGTTCGATGACGCGCTGCCCGGCAAAGCCGATCAGCGCCTTGGGTTCGGCAATCTGGATATCGCCGAGCATGGCATAGCTGGCGGTGACCCCGCCCGTCGTCGGATCGGTCAGCACGACAAGATACGGCAGCCGGGCCTCCTTGAGCTCGGCAATGCCGACCGTGGTGCGCGGCATCTGCATCAGGCTGAGAATGCCTTCCTGCATGCGGGCGCCGCCGGCGGCGGTGAACACGACGAAAGGCACATTGGCAGCGACGGCAGCGCGCGCCCCGGCCAGAAACGCCTCGCCGACGCCCATGCCCATCGAGCCGCCCATGAAGGCGAAATTCTGGACCGCGACGATGGCGCGGACGCCGCCGATGCTGCCATCGCCGACAGTCATCGCCTCGGGTTCGCCGGTCGCGGCCTTGGCGGCGCGCAAGCGATCGACATAGCGTTTCTGATCACGGAACTTGAGCGGATCCTCGACAACCTTGGCCACCGCGACCGTAGCGTAATCACCGTCGAAGATCTGGGCAAAGCGCGCCTTGGGGCCGATGCGTTCATGATGGTCGCACCGCGGACAGACCGACAGGTTTTCCTGGAATTCCTTGGTGTAGACCATCGTCCCGCAACTGCGGCACTTGGTCCACAGATTGTCGGGGGTTTCACGCCTCGACATGAAGCCGGTGAGTTGCTGGCGGGTACGGGTGATCCAGCTCATGCTGTATACTCCGGTTTGCGGGCGGCGCCCGCGGGATCCTTCCTGCGGGCGCCGCGCACGGCAAGGGCGAGGCTGGCGACCAGGGTGCCGACCCGGGCCGGAATGTCGTTGGCGCGGGCCTGTGCCGCCGCGCCGATGCTGTCGACGATGGCCGATCCGACCACCACGGCATCGGCGTGGATGGCGATGGCAGCGGCCTGTTCGGGAGTGCGCACGCCGAAACCCACCGCGATGGGGAGCGAAGTCGATTGTTTGAGTCGCGCCACTGCGGCCGCGACATCGGTGGCGGTGGCGGCATTGGCCCCGGTCACCCCGGCCACCGCGACATAATAGAGAAAGCCCGACGCGCCATCGAGCACCTTTGGCAAGCGCGCCGCATCGGTCGTCGGCGTCGCCAGCCGGATGAGGTGCAGGCCGTGCGCCGACAGATGCGGCACCAGTTCATCGGCTTCTTCGGGCGGCAGATCGACAACGATGGTGCCATCAAGCCCGGCGGCCAGCGCATCGGCGGCAAAGCGCGCCGGGCCATAGGCCAGGATCGGGTTGAAATAGCCCATCAGGATGATCGGGGTCGCCGCATCCTCGCGGCGGAAATCGGCAACCATGGCGAGCACATCGCGGAGCCGCGTGCCGCCTTCGAGGCTGCGGATATTGCCAAGCTGGATCGCCGCGCCATCGGCCATCGGATCGGTGAACGGCATGCCGAGCTCGACAATGTCGGCACCATTGGCAACCAGCGCGCGCAGCACGGCGGCAGAGGTGGCGAGATCGGGATCACCCGCCGTCACGAACGTGACCAGCGCGGCGCGGCCTTCGGCGGCACAGGCGGCGAAGCGGCTGGCCAAGCGGTCGGGCGCGTTATTGGCGCTCACAGCGTCACCCCCAGCGCTTCGGCGACGGTGAAGATGTCCTTGTCGCCGCGGCCGCACAAATTCATCACGATCAACTGGTCGGCAGCCATCGTCGGGGCGAGGCGCTTGATCGCCGCCAGCGCGTGCGCCGGCTCCAGCGCCGGGATGATGCCTTCGACGAGGCACAGCATCTTGAAGGCCTCGAGCGCTTCGGCATCGGTCGCCGATTGATATTCGACGCGGCCGATGCTGTGTAGCCAGGCATGTTCCGGCCCGATGCCGGGATAATCGAGGCCCGCCGAAATGCTGTGCGCCTCGGTGATCTGGCCGTCTTCATCCTGAAGCAGCATGGTCTTGTTACCGTGCAGCACGCCCGGCCGGCCACCGGCGAGCGAGGCGGCGTGCTTGTCGGTCGACAGACCATGGCCCGAGGCTTCGATACCGATCATGCGCACCGAGGCATCGTCGAGGAACGGATGGAACAGCCCGATGGCGTTCGAACCGCCGCCGATGGCGGCCACCAACAGGTCGGGCCGCCGGCCTTCGGCTTCCAATATCTGCGCCCGGGCTTCGGTGCCGATGACGCTCTGGAAATCGCGCACCAGTTCGGGATAGGGGTGCGGGCCTGCCGCCGTGCCGATGATGTAGAAGGTGTCATGAACGTTGGTCACCCAGTCCCGCAGCGCCTCGTTCATCGCATCCTTGAGCGTGCGTGATCCCGATTCGACGGCGCGCACTTCGGCGCCGAGCAGCTTCATGCGGAACACGTTGGGCGCCTGGCGCTCGATATCGCGGGCGCCCATGTAGATAACGCAGGGCAGGCCGAAGCGCGCCGCCACCGTCGCCGTCGCCACGCCGTGCTGGCCGGCGCCGGTTTCGGCGATGATCCGGGTCTTGCCCATGCGCTTGGCGAGCAGGATCTGGCCGATGCAATTGTTGATCTTGTGCGCGCCGGTATGGTTGAGCTCGTCACGTTTCAGGTAAATCTTGGCGCCACCCAGATGCCGGGTCAGGCTTTCGGCGAAATAGAGAGGGCTGGGCCGCCCGACATAATATTTCAGCAGATAATCGAATTCGGACCTGAACGCCGGGTCGGCCTTGGCGGCAATATAGGCGCGTTCCAGATCGAGGATCAGCGGCATCAGCGTTTCGGCGACATAGCGCCCGCCGAACGCGCCGAAATGGCCGTTCGCGTCAGGACCCGCGCGCAA
>CAJAHV010000433.1 GCA_903939555.1 uncultured Alphaproteobacteria bacterium
CTATTTACTATCCTTACGCAAGGCTGGGAGCCCGAGTCGCAGGCGGCGGCGTCCCGGTCGCGACAATTTGTCAAAAAATTCGGCCAACATATTAGATTGAATTCAAGAATCATTCCGTCGGCGCTGCCGGCTACGGCAACGTAGCCCAATCGGAGCCGCCGCTGCTGCTACCTTGCCGGGAAAGACGACCGAATCAGCGCAGATGGGTAATCTGGTTGCGCAAAACTGCCGGGCTCACGCAATCTTGATGCGTTCGCGACCTAGCCAGTGACGCATTCACGACCTAGTCTGCAACCATGAGCTGGACCCCAGAGATCGACGAACTCAACCGCCGCCGCGCCGCCGCGTTGTTGATGGGGGGTGAGGCCAAGCTGGCGAAACAGCGCGCCATGGGCCGGCTCAATGCTCGTGAACGGATTGCCGCGGTGGCCGATGAAGGCTCGTTCCGCGAGATCGGCGCGCTCGCCGGCTTTGCCGCCTATGCCGATGATGGCGAAATGCTTAGTTTCCAGCCGGCAAACTTCCTGTTCGGGCGCGCGCTGATTGATGGCCGGCCGGTAGTGCTGACCGCCGATGACTTCACGGTGCGGGGCGGCGCTGCCGATGCCAGCCTGCACCGCAAGCTGACCGATGCCGAACGCATGGCGAGCGAATATCGCATGCCGTTGATCCGCATGATCGAGGGTACCGGCGGCGGCGGATCGGTGCGCAGCCTCGAAACCATGGGCCATACCTATATTCCCGAAATCCCGGGGTGGGAGGTGATGGTGGCGAACATGTCCGATGTGCCGGTGGTGGCGCTCGGGCTCGGGCCGGTGGCGGGGCTGGGGGCTGGGCGGTTGGTGATGGCGCATTATGCCCTGCTCGTCGAAGGCGTGTCGCAGATGTTCGTTGCCGGGCCGCCGGTCGTTGCTGCGGCGGGCGAGGTGCGCACCAAGGAAGATCTCGGCGGCGCCCATATCCACGCCGCCAATGGTGCCATCGATGACCGGGTCGAAAGCGAGGCCGAAGCCTTTGCACGACTTCGCAGGTTCCTGTCCTATCTGCCGAGTTCGGTTGATGAATTGCCGGCGCGGGGGCCAGTCAAAGACAAGCGCCGCAAGGGTGAGGACTGGCTGGTATCGGCGGTACCGCGCGATGGCCGCAAGCTATACCCCATCCGCCCGATCATCGAGGCGGTGGTCGATCGCGACAGCTGGTTCGAAATGGGGCGCGAATGGGGGCTGGGGGTTGTTACCGGGCTGGCGCGGATCGATGGCTGGCCGGTGGCGGTAATCGCTTCGAACCCGCAGGCGCTGGGTGGACTGTGGACGGCGGCGACGGCGCGCAAGGTTGAGCGTCATGTCGATCTGGCCGATACTTTCCATCTGCCGGTGGTGCATCTGGTCGACAATCCCGGCTTCCTGATCGGCCGGCGTGCCGAGGACGAGGCGACAATTCGCTGGGGTTCCAGGGCCTTGGCGGCCATATATCAATCATCGGTACCGTGGTGCGCGGTGGTCTTGCGCAAGGCCTATGGCATGGCGGGCAGCGGCCATGCCCCGGCCGATCGCTTCCGCTGGCGGCTGGCCTGGCCGTCGGGGGATTGGGGCAGCCTGCCGATCTCGGGGGGGCTGGAAGCCGCCTATCGCGCCGAGCTCGAAGCCTGTGACGACCCCAAGGCGCGGCTCGCCGAGATCAAGGCCCGGCTGGAACGGGTCAGATCACCGTTTCGCACGGCGGAAAAATTTGGCGTGGAAGCGATCATCGATCCGCGCGAGACACGGGCGGAATTGTGCGAGTTCGTCAATCTGGCGCAGCGCGCGTTGAAGCCCGGGCGCAAGGGACGCGGCTTGCGGCCCTGACGTTGGCCGGTATCGCGTTTCAGGCGCGTTGCAGGGTCAGGCGCGTTGCAGGGTCAGGCGCGTTGCAGGGTCAGGCGGTGGTCGCGGTCCTTGCTGAGCAGGATATCGGCGCGGTCGCGGGCGCCGCTGATGTGATCGCGCAGGTTGGGCAGGTTGATACCGGTCCAGACACCGCGGGCAAGGGTTTGTGCCGCCTCGGGCGTCAGGTCGCGGAAGCGGACATAGAACGAGGCCGGATCATCGGCCGCGGCGTGCCACAGCCGCATGAAGCGCGTAACGAACCAATGTTCGAGATCAGCTTCATCGGCATCGAGATAGATCAGCAGGTCGAGCGCGGTGGCCGGGTCTTTCCCTGCATGCGGCGCCAGGCCAAGGCCTTCGACAAGGATGACATCGGCGGGCCCGAGCACGCGGGCAAGCGCCGGATCGACATCATAGCGCTGGTGCGAATAGGCCGGCACCGACGCCGGGCCATGGCGCAGCGCGGCGAGCGTGGCGGCAAGGGCGACGCCGTCATAGCTTTCGGGAAAGCCCTTGCGCAGGGTCAATCCTGCGGCATCGAGTTCGGCATTGGGGCGCAGGAAGCCGTCGGTGGCGACCGTGGCGACGCGCAACCCGGCAAGGTTTTCGGCCAGCGCCGCCGCCAGCGCCGATTTGCCGGCCGCGACCGAGCCGGTGATGCCGACCAGCAGCGGCGCGCCGGGCCGGTGGTGCGCGCTGATATGCTGCGCCAGGCGCGGCGCATCGGTCGGGGCGGGCAGGCGCATGGCGTGCATGGGCGATGACACTCGCGTTGCAGGGAGCGCCAGCATAAGCGGTCCGCCTGCGTCCGGCAAAGACCGGTCAGGCTCTCGCCGGAGGGGCCGTTCAGCCGTTCGTGATCAGCACCTTGCCGAAATGCGCGCCCGATTTGAGATATTGATAGGCCGCCGGTGCGTCGTCGAAGCCGAACGTCTTGTCGATGACCGGTTCAAGGCCGTTGGCCGCCACCGCGCTGACGAGCCGGGCGAGCATGGCGCGGCTGCCCTCGGCGATGCCGCGCAGGATGAGGTTCTTGGCGATGATCGCGCCATAATTGGGCAGGCTGCTGTCCGCCGGCCCGGCGAGCGCGCCGATGATGATGATGCGGGCGTTGGGTGCCGCAGCGGTGATCGATTGCGACAGCGTCGCCTGGCCACCGGTTTCGACGATGATGTCGGCCCCGCCGCCGCCCGTGGCTGCCGCCAGCGCCGCCGGCCAATCGGGTGTGGTGGCATAGTTGATGGTGATATCGGCGCCCAGCGCCCGGGCTTGTGCCAGCTTGGCATCGCTCGACGAGGTAATGGCGACACGGGCGCCGCACATCTTGGCGATCTGCAGCGCGAAGACCGAGACGCCGCCAGTGCCCAGCGCCAGCACGAGATCGCCCGCCTTGATGTCGCCGGCTTCCACCAGCGCGTGCCACGCAGTCAGCGCCGATGATGCCAGCGGTGCTGCCTGCCGGGTGGTGACCGCCGCCGGCAGCACGATCAGTGCCGACGCCGGCATGACGATCTGTTCGGCGAGCCAGCCGTCATGGGTGATGCCATAATCGTTGCCGAACGCCGCCGGCGAAAACGCGCCATCGAGCCAGGTGACGAAATGCGGCGCGATGACCCGGTCACCGGGCCGGACTCCGGTTACCCCCGGCCCGACCGCGAGCACTTCGCCGACACCTTCCGATACCGGCACCCGCGTCGAGGGCCGCAGCGCGCCATAGCGGCCTTCGAGCACCATCAGGTCGCGATGGTTGAGGCAGACCTCGAGCACCTTGATGACAGCTTCGCCGGGGCCTGCCACCGGAGCGGGGCGGGTGACCCGCGTCAGGCCGGCAAGCCCTGTCTGCGGGCCGATCTCATAGGCTTTCATGGCAGTCTTTCAATTTGGCGGTGACGGGCCGGGGGGAGGAGGGGCCGGCACCGCGCTGGCAATAAATTACAATTTCGGCGCGCTGTGGTCGGTCCAGTTCTGCCAGTCGCGGGTGATGAACACCTCGTCGATCAGTGTGCGCTGGAAACAGATGCCGTCGCGGAACCATTGCCAGGTGCGGGCGCGGTTCTGGCGGTCGTCGCTGTTCTGGATCATTTCGTACAGATAGACGCCGGGCTCGTTGTGGCGGGTCCAGTTGAGGCAGGTCGAGCGGTTGAAATCATCGGGCTGCATGTGCGCCGCCCAACCCTTGATCAGGTCATTGTCCCACCAGATGCGGCCATCCTTGTATTCCGCCGGGAATTCGCGGATTTCGTAGCGGCCATCGGCCCAGTAATAATGGTTGGTCTGGTAATAACGCTCGTGCTCGCCTTCATCGACCAGCCGGCACAGCAGCCGCGATTTATGTTCGTCGGTCATTTGCCCGGTCTTGGCATCATAATAGCGGTAGATGCCTTCCCACACGCCTTCGTTGCTTGCCAGGATCGGCATCACTTCGCGCACGCCGCGCTTGCCGGCTGTTCCTGTCATCACGCATTCTCCTCGCTTGTCCGGATTTCGACCATGACCTTGCCTATCGACCGGCCCGACAACAAGTGTTCGATTCCGTCGTAGACGCCTTCGAGCCCGGTAAAGCGCGCGGCATCGGCGCTGACCGCAAGGTGGCCAGACCGGTAGAGTTCGAACACCCGTGCCCGCGCCGCCGGCCAGTGCTCGGTGAGCAAACCGTTCATGAAGCCGCGTACCGAAACGCCCTTGTAATAGATGCTGTGAACGATGCGCGGCCCGGTCATCAACTCGGGCTTGCCATCGAGATCGGTGGCGGCACCGGCGACGACGAGCCGGCCATGGCGCGCCATGTTGCCAAGAAAGGCATCGAAGATCGCGCCGCTGACACTGTCGATCGCGACATCGATGCCGGCGGGATATTCGGCGGCGAGCACGACGCCGACATTTTCGGCGCGATGGTCGATGACACGCTGCGCCCCCAGCTGCCGCACGAACGCCGCTTTGTCCGGCCCGCCGCAAACGCCGATGACATGGCAGCCGCGCGCCAGCGCCAGTTGCACAAGGAAATGCCCAAGGCCTCCGGCGGCGGCCGAGATCGCGACCGTCTCGCCGTCCTTGACCGCGCCGACATGTTCGAGCGCCAGGAGCGCCGACACGCCGGTGGAGGCCAGCGCCAGCCAATCGCGCGTCGCCGCCGGCACACGCGCGAAATTGTCGGCTGGGCCGACATTGGCCTCGCGATAGCCGCCGGGAAAGCGCATCGTTACCGCTGCATCGCCGACGGCAAAATCGGTCACGCCGGCGCCGGTCGCATCGACGATGCCGATGGCTTCGACCCCGGTTAAACTCGGCGGCTTGACCGGCACATAATCGACCGCGTTGCGGGCAATCTGGGTATCGAAGATGCCGTTGATGCCACACAGCCGGTTGCGCACGCGGATTTCGCCAGGGCCGGGCAGGGTAAGCGGTACTTCGACGATGTCGGTGGCGGCGCGAAAGCTGCTGGCAAAACGTTCCAGGCGGATCGCGCGATAGGTCCCGCTCATTGCGGGAACCCCAGGCCTCCCGGGTTCAACTGGCCATCCTGATCGACAAAGCCCTTGATCGTATCGAGCAGCGCCTGCGAGGCGGCATCGCGGCTTTCGCGATAGGGATAGGCGCGGCCAAGCTGGAAGTGCCCACCGCCGAAGCTGGCGACGATCTCCATCACCCGCTGCCGGGCGCGCTTGACCACTGCGGTCGCTGCCGGATTGTCGGGCAGTTGCGGCAGGCTGGCGAGGTGCGCCGCCTCGATCATCGAGGCATGGACCGGGCGGTAACCGCTTGGCCAGTAGAACACCGGTTCGATGAGCAGGGCGTTGGTCGACAGCGAGGTGAACAGATAGCCGGTGTAAATGCCGTGTTCGGTGAATTCAGCCGCCATTTCGGCGAACAGCGCGTCGATGGCGGCATGGAAAGCGGGGGCGTTCGACAATGATACATAGCCGTGCACCGGTGCCCAGCTTTCGCCTTCCGGCCCCAGCATCGAATTGGGCGGCGGAAACGGCATGGCGCGGATGACCTTGGCGATGCTGTTCTCGATCTCGCTGCCGCCGAAACGCGCCGCGATGGCGCGTGCCGCATCGATATCCTCGGCCACCCCGGTGGCGGAGCGGCCTTCGGCGATGACATGCAGCGGATAATCGGTCGGCTCGATGAAATTGCGGCCACCCAGCGCGATTTTCGCTGCCGCCCTCAGCCCCTTGCCGACCGATTTTTCCTTGCCGATGATCGCGCCCAACGTCTTGACGTCGCTCATCAGCGACATGCGCTTCATGCGCACCTTGGTCAGCCCGGGATCAAAGGCGCACATTTCGCAGGCGATGCCGGCCCGCGCCATTTCGGCCATGGCGAGCAGCAGGTCGCGCCCGGTCTTGAAGGAAAATGAGGCGCAGCCTTCATGCGCCGGCGCCCGTATCAGCCGCAGGGTGATTTCCGCCTTGATGCCGAGCGTGCCGCAATCACCGCAGAACAGCCCGGCCAGATCGGGGCCGAAATGGCGATAAAAGGGAGTGTCGCCGTCGGGCCCGCGCGCGCCGGTGCGCAGCAGGCGGCCATCAGCAAGCACGATGGTCATGGCGATGACACTTTCGCTCGATGTGCCATGGTGGCCGGCACCGAACATGGCATTGAGCTGCGAGACGCCGCCGCCGATGGTTGAATAAATGCCCGACATCGGCCCCCAGAAGGGCGTGCGCAGCCCATAGTCCGCGAGTGCCGCGTTGAGCACCGCCCAGGTGCAGCCGGCTTCGACTGTAACCGTCATGTCATCGGCGCTGATCGCGATAATGTGGTTCATCGCAGTCAGATCAAGGCTGATGCTGTGGTCCGATGCCGGCAGATAGCCGCCGGTATAGCTCATCCCCCCACCGCGCGGTGCCACTGACACGCCAGCGGCATGGGCAGCGGCCATCACGGCGGCCATCCTTTCGGTCGATTGCGGCGCGACGACCAGCGCGAAACGGTGCGGGCTGACGGCAAACACATCCTCGCTGTGCAGGGCACAGGCGGCAGCTTCGGTGGTGATATTATCGGCGCCGACGATGGCGGCAAGCTGTGCCTCGAGCTTGCCGACTTCGCTGTTGGATGGCCATTCGTACGTCGTCACCATGCTCGATCCCTCGCGTGTTATACACTTCATGCGTAATAAAGCCGCAACCTAGACCGTTTCTTCATCATGCTTATCCACCAGACGGAGAAATTCGGCAACTACATCCTGTCGGCCGCTCGACACAGGGCTGGCCGGCCCGTCACGTCGGACGCGCATCCAGCCATTGGGCGGCACCGGGCGCTTGACCATTTGCTTAGGCGACCGGATAAATTTTCCGTCCGGCCGATGATTTTTAATCAACGGTCGGTCGCTGGCGAGCGTGTATAGCAAGCGATGCTTGGAAGTTAGGATTGCTGAAGTGAAAACGCGCGCTGCCGTTGCCTTTGAAGCCAGACGCCCGCTCGAGATCGTCGAACTCGATCTTGACGGACCACGGGCCGGCGAAGTGTTGATCGAGATCATGGCGACCGGCATTTGCCATACCGATGCCTATACGCTCGACGGTTTCGACAGCGAGGGGCTGTTCCCCAGCGTGCTCGGTCATGAAGGTGCCGGCATCGTGCGCGAAATCGGCGCAGGCGTGACATCGGTTGCCGTCGGCGACCATGTCATCCCGCTGTACACGCCGGAATGCCGCCAGTGTAAGTCGTGCCTGAGCGGCAAGACCAACCTGTGTACTGCGATCCGCGCCACGCAGGGCAAGGGGCTGATGCCCGATGGCACGACGCGCTTCAGCTACAAAGGCCAGCCGATCTTCCACTATATGGGCTGTTCGACCTTTTCGAACTTCACCGTCGTGCCGGAAATCGCGGTAGCCAAGATCCGCACCGACGCGCCGTTCGACAAGAGCTGCTATATTGGCTGCGGCGTCACCACCGGGGTTGGCGCCGTGGTCAACACGGCCAAGGTCGAGGCCGGGGCAAATGTCATTGTCTTCGGGCTGGGCGGCATCGGTTTGAACGTTATCCAGGGCGCGCGCATGGTCGGGGCCGACAAGATCATCGGTGTCGACATCAATGACGACAAGGCCGAATGGGGGCGCCGGTTCGGCATGACCGAGTTCGTCAATCCGCTGAAGATCGATGGCGATATCGTCGCGCACCTTGTGGCGCTCACCGACGGCGGCGCCGATTATACCTTTGATTGCACCGGCAACACGACCGTGATGCGCCAGGCACTCGAAGCCTGCCACCGCGGCTGGGGCGTTTCGGTGGTCATCGGCGTGGCGGAATCGGGCAAGGAGATCAGCACACGGCCGTTCCAACTGGTCACCGGCCGGGTGTGGAAAGGCTCGGCCTTTGGCGGCGCGCGCGGGCGGACCGACACGCCGCGCATCGTCGACTGGTACATGAACGGCAAGATCCAGATCGACCCGCTGATCACCCATGTGTTGACGCTGGACGAGATCAACACGGGTTTTGACCTGATGCACGAGGGCAAGTCGATCCGTTCGGTGGTGGTTTTCTGATGACGACCGGCAACCCGTCACTGTCGCTGGCAGAGGTAATCGCGCCTTTTGCCGGCATGGCGGGCGCGTTGCTGCCGGTCCTGCACGCGGTGCAGCAGGCGTTCGGGCATATCGATGATGCCGCCGTGGTGGTGATTGCCGAAAAGCTCAACCTCAGCCGCGCCGATGTGCATGGCGTACTGACATTCTATCATGATTTCCGGCGTCGGCCGGCCGGGCGGACGGTGTTGAAAATCTGCCGCGCAGAGGCTTGCCAGGCGATGGGGTCCGATGCGTTGATTGCCCATGCCGAAGCGCGGCTGGCCACGCCGATGCATTCGCAGCGGGCCGATGGCGCCATCAGTCTGGAACCGGTTTATTGCCTTGGCCTGTGTTCGGCGGCACCATCGGCAATGCTCGATGGCCAGGTGTTTGCGCGGCTTTCGCCTGACCGTCTCGATGCGCTTCTGGCCGGGGCGATGTCATGAGCCGGATTGTCTACGTGCCTGGCGATGCCGTTGCCGTGGCGTGCGGTGCCGATCAGGTGGCGGCGGCGCTGCGCGGCCATGCCGATCGGCTGGGGCTTGATGTCACCATCGTGCGCAATGGCTCGCGCGGCATGCACTGGCTGGAACCGCTGGTGGAAATCACTACCCGCGACGGCCGTATCGGCTATGGCCCGGTGGACGTTGCCGATGTCGATGGGTTGGTGGCGGCGGGCTTTTTCGATGGGGCGCCGCACCCGCTGGGCATCGGCAAGCCGGGCGAGCAGCCGTTCCTCGCCGCGCAGCAGCGGCTGACTTTTGCCCGCTGCGGTATCGTCGATCCGGCCAGCCTTGCCGACTATATAGCGCATGGCGGCGGCGTCGGCCTGAGACAGGCGCGCGCGCTTGATGCCGATGCCCGGATCGCGACGGTCAAGGCCTCGGGACTGCGCGGGCGCGGCGGCGCCGGCTTCCCCACCGGCATCAAATGGGAAACCGTCGCCAACGCCGTGGCACCGCGAAAATATGTCGTGTGCAATGCCGATGAAGGCGACAGCGGCACCTTTGCCGACCGGATGATCATGGAGGGCGACCCGTTCCTGCTGATCGAAGGCATGGCGATCTGCGGACTGTGCATCGGTGCCAGCCATGGCTACCTCTATATTCGATCGGAATATCCGCACGCGATTGCCGCGATGGCAACCGCGATTGGCGCAGCGCGAGCGGCCGGCTGGCTGGGTGCTGATTTCGACATCGAAATCCGTGTCGGCGCCGGTTCCTATGTCTGCGGCGAGGAAACCGCGCTGCTCGAATCGATCGAGGGCCGGCGCGGACAGGTCCGCGCCAAGCCACCGCTGCCGGCGCACAAGGGGCTGTTCGGCATGCCGACGGCCATCAACAACGTCCTGAGCCTGGTGGCGATTCCGCATATTTTTGCCGATGGGCCGGATGTCTATGCCGGTGTCGGCCACGGCCGGTCGCGCGGCACCATGCCGATCCAGCTTGCCGGCAATATTCGCCATGGCGGCCTGTACGAAACTCCGTTCGGCATCACGCTGGGGGCGCTGGTCAACGATATCGGCGGCGGCACCGCGAGTGGCCGGCCGGTGCGGGCCGTGCAGATCGGCGGCCCGCTGGGTGCCTATTTCCCGCCGCACCTGTTCGACACCCCGATCGATTATGAAGCCTTTGCTGCTGTGGGTGGCTTGATCGGCCATGGCGGCATCACCGTGTTCGATGACAGCGTCGACATGGCACGCATGGCGCGCTTTGCCTTTGAATTCTGTGCGATCGAAAGCTGTGGCAAGTGCACGCCCTGCCGGATTGGTGCCGTGCGCGGCGTGGAAACCATCGACAAATTGATCGCGGGTGACCAGCCCGAAGCGCAATTGGCGTTGATCACCGACCTGGCGGAAACCATGAAATTCGGCTCGCTGTGCGCGCTAGGTGGTTTTACGCCCTATCCGGTGATGAGCGCGTTGACGCATTTTCCCGAAGATTTCCGCCCCGATGCGGCGCGACAGGTGGCAGGCTAGAAAATGGCATATTCGCGAGCCCCCGATCTTGGCACCAAGGCCGCGCCGGCCACGGCAGAGGCTGCGGTTTCGCTGGTCATCGATGGCGAAGCCGTCACCGTGCCGGCCGGGACTTCGGTGATGCGAGCGGCGGCAACGCTGGGCACGACCATCCCGCGGCTGTGCGCCACCGATACGCTCGATGCCTTCGGGTCGTGCCGGCTGTGCCTTGTCGAGATCGATGGCCGCGCCGGGACACCGGCTTCGTGCACGACACCGGTTGCCGCCGGCATGGTCGTCAACACCCAGACCGAACGGCTGAAGAAGCTGCGCAAGGGCGTGATGGAGTTGTATATCTCCGACCATCCGCTCGATTGCCTGACCTGCCCGGCCAATGGTGATTGCGAATTGCAGGATATGGCCGGCGCGGTGGGCCTGCGCGATGTGCGCTATGGTTATGCCGGCGAGAACCATCTCGAACTCGCCAAGGATGATTCGAACCCGTATTTTACCTTCGATACATCGAAATGCATCGCCTGTTCGCGCTGCGTGCGCGCCTGCGATGAAATTCAGGGCACCTTTGCGCTGACGATTGCCGGGCGCGGCTTTGACAGCCGGGTTTCAGCATCGCAGGGCGAGGCGTTCTTCGACAGCGAATGCGTATCCTGCGGCGCCTGTGTCGCGGCGTGTCC
>CAJAHV010000434.1 GCA_903939555.1 uncultured Alphaproteobacteria bacterium
CTAAGGCCGGGCCGGTCTTTAGCGCGGCATTGATGATGGGGAAATTCCACGGCACAATTGCACCGACAACGCCGCGCGGCAGGCGTTGCTGCACTTCAAGCCTGCCGGTCTCATGCGGCGCAGTGACGCCCAGCCTCTTGTCGATGGCTTGGGCTGCATAGGTGATGAAGCCCGCCGCAACATGCGCATCGAACACAGCGTCACCCATCGGCTTGCCCATTTCGATGCTGTCGAGACGGCCCAGTTCCTCAGCATGGGCCGACACCAGCCGCGCCAATTCGAGCAATTGAGCTTGGCGTTCGCCGCTGCTCAGATTACGCCAGCCCCCGTCCCAAGCCGTGCGCGCCGTTTGAACGGCGACATCGACGTCAGCCTGTGAGCAGAGCGGAAGCGCATGGCCTGTCTGCCCGTCGGCAGGATTGAGCCGGGCCATTTCGCCCGCGCCACCCGCTCGTCTTGCGCCACCGAAAAAGGGCCGAAGATCGAGGGCAGCTCCAGCGACTTTGGTTTCGGCATTCATCACACAGTCTCCGGCGTCTTGGCCTGTTGCTTGATCAAGTCAGCGCCCCTTTCGCCGATCATGATCGCGCTAGCATTGATGTTGCCCGCTGGCAGCGTCGGCATCACTGATGCGTCCACCACCCAAAGCCCGGAAACGCCGCGCACCCGCAACTCCGGATCAACCACCGATGCGGGATCGCTCCCCATCCGGCAGCTGCAGGAGACATGGTACATCGGGAAAGCGAATTGCCGGACATAGCGTTCCAGCTCAGCATCGCTTTCAACTTCTGCGCCCGGCAGCCGTTCATCGACCAACACATCACGGAACGGTTCAGCATGGGCAATCTTGCGCAGAATGCGGCAACCCGCCACCATCTGATCCACTTCGCTCTGCTCGCCGAGCAAAGGGTAGTTGATCAGCGGCTTGTCCTTGGGGTCGGCCGATTTGAGTCTCACGGTCCCGCGCGATTCCGGGCGAGCGAGCCCCACGGCAAGGCCAACGCTAGGCTTGTTGTAGAGTTTTGGTCCGCGCTCGTCGAAATCGTAGGAAAAAGGCGAAATGATGAGCTGCACATTGGGTGCAGCATAACGATCATCGGTCTTCACCAGCGCCTGGGCATGGCCGATCCCGGTGGTCAGCGGCCCGCGCCCGCGAAAGATGAAATTCATCCCGTGAAGCAGGTCGGAAACGGGGTTGCGGTTCGCTCCCAGCGACGGCTTGTTGACATGAAAGCTCATGATGACCGCAGGATGCTCCTGCAGATTTGCACCGACTTCGGGGCTTTCGGCCACCATGCCGATACCATGGCGCGTCAGTTCATCGGCAGGGCCAATGCCGGACAAGAGCAACAATTTGGGCGAGGCAATGGCCCCAGCCGAAAGCACAACGCCCTTGCGGGCGCGGGCTTCAATTTCCCGTCCACCCTGTGAATAACATACGCCGACCGCGCGGCCGTCCTCCACTATTATTCGTTGGACAAAGGCGTTTAGTTCCAGCGTGAAATTGGCCCGCTGGCCCTTGATACCACGAATATAAGCCTGTGCTGTTGAGTGCCGCCAACCGTCCTTTTGCGAAGCATCGCAATAGCCCACGCCTTCCTGGCTTGCGCCGTTCAGGTCATCGTTGCGCGGGATGCCAATGTTCTCAGCAGCCTTCACCCACAGGTCGGTCAGCGCATTGGGCACGCGCGTGCGATCAACATGCTGCGGGCCTTGGCCGCCACGCCATTCATCACTGCCCAGCGCATAGCTTTCCATCTTGCGGAAATAGGGCAACACGCTTGCATAATCCCAACCGGTGGCACCCTTCTGCGCCCACAGGTCATAGTCCCAGGCATTCCCCCGCACGAACATCATGCCGTTAATCGAACTGCCGCCGCCCAGCACTTTGCCGGCCGGCCAGATGTCCACACGGCCATCGCGCGA
>CAJAHV010000435.1 GCA_903939555.1 uncultured Alphaproteobacteria bacterium
CGGATGCCCGTGCAGCAGCCGAGCGCCTTGGGCTTGAGTTCGACTATCTCGTGACCGGTTACGGCGACCTGGCGCACAGCCTCAAGGTCGTGAATCAAGGAAAAATGGTATGGCAAAGCTGATTGTTATTTCCTGGCGCGATGTGCCAGCCCAAGTGCTGGTCAAACTTGGTCGCGAGACCGCCAAAGTGCAGTTGTCCCACCGTTTCCAGGAGGCTGTTGATCGCGCTGCCATGCGCGCCGGCAAGGCCAGCTCCGGCGACTACCTCGCCGACTGGAAACGCAGCGAACCGCGCCGTTGTGGTGACGACATTCAGGCCGAGGCCGAGGCCGAGGCTCAGCGCATTGAGGCTCGTTATTCTGACGTCGACCTGCTGCGGTTGATCCGGGCGCACGGCCTGGAGGCGCCCTTGCCCGATGCTGATGCCGCCGCCCCGGATGCAGCAACAGGGGTTGCCTGATGTACGCGGTTCGTCGTTGGTCGGTGCGGCATGCTGGTGCGCTGGAGCAGTTCTACAAGGCGTTTGAACGCGTCGTGGTGGCACTGGATCCGGTATGGCGCACGGTGGGGTACGAGCGGCTGGAAAAACCGGTCGCTGCGCTTGAAAAGCTTGTTAAGGGCTTCTTGTTCGACTGCCAGATGTGTGGCCAGTGCGCCCTGAGCTCGACCGGCATGTCATGCTCCATGAATTGCCCGAAAAATTTGCGCAACGGACCGTGCGGCGGCGTCCGCGCCAATGGCAATTGCGAAGTTAAACCCGAGATGCGTTGTGTCTGGGTCGAGGCTTTTGAAGGCAGCCAGCGCATGCAGGAAGGCCGGGCTGCCATCCGCGTGGTTCAGATCGCCGTAGACCGCCGGCTGGAGGGGCGCTCGTCATGGCTCAAGGTGGCGCGGGAGCAGGCAGCGCTCAAAGCGGAGGCGGCGCGATGAAGTTTGAAGACGAACCGGTGCCGGGCTACCCGCTGCCCATTCTGCCGGGACATACCTCGCCGGGCCGGCTGGAGCGGGTGCTGCGCAGCGGCGCCTTTGCCATCACCTCGGAATTGGACCCGCCCGACTCCGCCGACCCCGAAGATGTCTACCGGCGTGCCCGCGTGTTCGACGGCTACGTCGATGCCATCAATGCCACGGACGGCAGTGGCGCCAATTGCCACATGTCGAGCTTGGCGGTCTGTGCCTTGCTGACGCGCGTTGGCTATGCGCCGGTGATGCAGATTTCCTGTCGCGACAAAAACCGTATCGCGATCCAGGGCGACATCTTGGGTGGTGCGGCTATGGGGGTCGCCAACATGCTGTGTCTCACCGGGGATGGCGTCCAGTCTGGTGACCACCCGCAGGCCAAGCCGGTGTTCGATCTGGATTGCATGTCCCTGCTCGAGATCGGGCGCACGCTCCGCGACGAACACCGCTTCCAAAGTGGCCGCAAGGTCACGTTCGCACCCCGTGTGTTCTTTGGGGCGGCGGCCAACCCATTTGGACAGCCTTTTGAATGGCGTGCCCAGCGTTTGGCGAAGAAAGTGGCCGCTGGCGCCCAATTCATCCAGACGCAGTACTGTTACGACGTGCCCCGCCTCAAGAGCTTCATGCAGATGGTGGAGGACTTGGGGCTGTTGGGCAAAGTCTTCATTCTGGTCGGGGTCGGGCCCTTGCGTACGGCCAAGGCGGCAGATTGGATGCGCACCAATGTGCCGGGCATCCACATCCCAGACTCGATCATCAAACGCATGGCCGGCGCCGACAAACCCGCGTTGGAGGGTCGGCAAATTTGCATCGACCTGATCCAGCAGGTGCGCGAGATCAAAGGCGTCTCCGGCGTGCATGTGATGGCTTACCGGCAAGAGGACACGGTGGCAGAGATCATCGACCGGTCCGGCGCTTTAGACGGGCGCGTGCCCTGGTACCCAGGCCGCGACGCGCTCACCCCAACCCTGAAGGAAACAGCATGACAGATACCGTGATCAGTTCAGCCACCCGCGAGGTGGTGATTGGTTTTGACCGCCCCTTCGTCATCATCGGCGAGCGCATTAACCCGACCGGTCGCAAGATTCTTGCCGCCGAGATGATTGCCGGCGATTACAGCCGCGTGATCGCCGATGCATTGGCGCAGGTCGAAGCCGGCGCCCACATGCTCGACGTCAACGCCGGCATCCCCTTGGCGGACGAACCCGCGTTGTTGGCCCGCGCCATTGAACTGGTTCAATCAGTGACCGATGTGCCGTTGTCAATTGATTCTTCGATTGTGGCGGCTTTGGAAGCCGGGCTGGCTGTCTACAAGGGCAAGGCGCTGGTCAACTCGGTCACCGGCGAAGAAGACCGGCTCGAAACCGTACTGCCCCTGGTAAAAAAATACGGGGCGGCGGTGGTCGCGATTTCGAACGATGAAACCGGGATCTCCCAGGACCCCGATGTGCGCTTTGCCGTCGCCAAGAAAATTGTCGAACGCGCGTCTGACTACGGTATCCCGGCGTGCGACATCGTGGTTGACCCGCTTGTGATGCCGATTGGTGCGATCAACCAAGCCGGTGTGCAAGTGATGCGGCTGGTGCATCGCCTGCGGACCGAGCTAAAGGTCAACACCACCTGCGGTGCGTCTAACGTCAGTTTTGGCTTGCCAGAGCGCAATGGCATCAATGCCGGCTTTCTGACCATGGCCATTGCCTCGGGCATGACCTCGGCTATCACCAACCCGCTGCACGCCGAAGTGGTCAAGGCCTGCATGGCGGCTGACGTCATGATGGGCCATGACCCGGACTGCATGCGCTGGATTCGCAAGTTCCGCGAAGCGCCAACCATGGGGGCCGATGGCGAGATGGGTCGTGGGCGCCGCGAGGGTGGCAGCAGAAGGC
>CAJAHV010000436.1 GCA_903939555.1 uncultured Alphaproteobacteria bacterium
CGCCCTGCAGCAGCAAACCGGCGTGCCAATCACACGCAGCCCCGCTAGCGATCTTGCTGTGATTGCCGACCGGGTTCGCCTAGAACAGGTGCTGGTCAATCTTTTGCAGAATGCCCTGGAAGCCGCCGAGTCCGACCCGGACGGCGCCACTGTCTCCATCCGGGTCGCACGGGACTGCGACATGGTCACCCTATTCGTGGCCGACAGCGGCTGCGGCGTGCCGCTCGAGATTGCCGCAACCCTCTTCACCCCGTTCCAAACTACCAAGGCGCGCGGGCTTGGGCTGGGCCTCGTCATTTCCCGGGACATCTGCCGGGCGCTGAACGGCGATCTGCGGCTGCTGCCTGCGGGCGTAAATGATGGGCGCGGCGCCACCTTTGCGGTCACCTTGCCGTTCGCCCACGCCGGCGGAGACTGTACATGACCGCGGGATCGATCATCCTGGTGGAAGATGACAATGATCTGAAAAGCGCCATGGCTCAGGGCCTGCGCCTAGCTGGCCATAGCGTTGCCGACTTCAGCAATGCCCGCGAGGCGCTGGACGCCATCGATGCCAGCTTCCCCGGCGTCGTGGTGAGCGACATAAGGATGCCAGGCCTAGACGGCTGGCAGTTCTTCTCAGCCCTCGCTGCTTGCGATGCCGATCTGCCGGTCATCTTCATCACCGGCCATGGTAACATCAGCGATGCAGTCGCTGCTATGCAGCAGGGTGCCTATGATTTCCTTGCCAAGCCGTTCGCCATGGACCGGCTGCTCGGCAGCATTGCTCGCGCGCTAGAAAAGCGCCGCCTGGTGCTCGACAACCGCAAATTACGTGCCGCCAGCCTAGAAGCCGCATCGCAGACGCCGACCATTCTGCCGCTGATCGGCGACAGCGCGGCCATGGCTCAGCTGCGCACCACGTTGAACCATATCGGCACATTCGAGATCAATGTGCTGATCGAGGGCGAAGGCGGCACTGGGCGGGACCGCATTGCACGGTTGCTGCATGATAGCAGCCGGCGTCGTGGCCGGGCCTTTGTTAGGGTCAATTGTGCCGGCACACCCCGCGACCGGCTAGAAGACGAATTGTTTGGAACCGAGGACGCGCTACCTAGCCGCCGCCGCACAGGCCGCATCGAATTTGCCAGCAAGGGCACCCTGTTTCTTGACGGGATCGAGGCCCTGCCGATGACGATACAGCATCGTCTTGCTTCGGCGTTAGAAAGCGGGGAGATCATCGCCAATGGCGGCAACAGCCCGCTCAGCATCGATCTGCGCGTGATCGGCACCATCAGCCATGATCCCGACCGCGAAGTGGCCGCCGGCAGGTTAAGTTCCGAGTTGATGTTGCGCCTGGGCGCCGTTCGCATTCGTATTCCCCCGCTGCGCGAACGCCGCGACGATATCCTCCTGCTCTATGGCCGGTACGCGGCAGAGGCCGCCCGCCGTTTTCATGTGCAGTTGCGGGCCATCGATCCCACTACCCGCGGCCATCTGCTCGGCCACAACTGGCCTGGCAATCTGAGCGAGTTGGCGCAGTTTGCCGAGCGCAAGGTTCTTGGCCTTAATCAAGATGCAACGGTGGTCGGCAGTACCGCCAGCCTGTCGGAGCGCATTGCCATCGTTGAAGCGGGCATGATCCGCGAAGCCTTGACTACCGCCGGCGGCCGAATCGCGGAAGTCCAGCGCCTGCTCAGCATCCCGCGCAAGACGCTTTATGACAAAATAAACCGCCATGGCCTCAATCCGGCAAGCTTCCGCCGGCAAAAGCCAGAAAGTTGAAACCACCGGGCGATTTTGCCATGGCGACCGATAAGACCTGTTCACGGGCTAACGCGCCAGCCGCAAATCGCCAGCAAGGGTCGTGGATCGGCGCCAAAAGCATGTTAACATTCTCCCAAATACGACCCCTTCGCGAAACATCGTAAGCAAATGTTTCTGATGCCGTTTCGACTTCGTGGTGGGAGTCATTCCTGGCGCGAAACGCGACCCCGTCAATTCCGGCTATTTTTCCATCAATATAGCATGTTGAGCGATTTATTGGTGGGGTCGTCATTCGGTGCGTTTTTACAGTCTTCGCCCCCGCCTCGGCTTCCTTCAAAATACCGATGATCTGATCCTCCGCAAATCTCGATCGCTTCATCGTCGGTCCGGTCTCAGGGGCCGGGCACTAATCGATTGTGAAGAAAAATCAGGGGGTCGGGTCAATGCTTGTGGACTTGCCAGAGCGAGCTTTCTCCACTCCCATCAGATTTTATTATGCAAGTATAGTGCAATGCCATCATATTGCATGGCTCTGTAATGTTTCTACGTGTCGGTTGCGTTGGCAATGCGAAAATGCAGGCATGACGACAAAGGGGGAATACATGAGCCGTTTAGACCGGACTGCGCGCACGTTGCTGTTGGTTTCGCTGGCGAGCGGCGCCTCGCACGCCGCGCTCGCCCAATCTACGCCACCCAATGTCATTGCCACCAAAACTGTCGCAGATGCCGCCGATGACGCCATCATCGTGACCGGCTCGCGTATCCGCCGGTCCGACGCCAGCAGCGTCGGACCGATCACCACGTTGAACAGCGAAGACATAGCTTTCACGGCGCCAACCTCCGTCGGCGACCTGCTGCAGGCTTTGCCGAGCGTTGGGGTGAGCCTCAATTCAAACGGCACCCAAGGTACCTCCTTCGGCGTCAGTTCGATCAACCTGCGCTATCTTGGCAGCGCCGAAGGCAGCGGCAACCGCACGCTCGTGCTCGTGGACGGCCACCGCTGGGTCAACGCCGCCGGCGGCCGCGGCTTCCGTGACTTTGTCGATCTCAACACAATCCCCTTGGGCATTGTTGACCGCATCGAAGTGCTGAAGGACGGCGCGTCGGCCATTTATGGCGCTGATGCCATAGCCGGCGTCGTCAACATCCAGACCAAGCGCCGTGTCGACGGCTTCGAGGCGAATGCCCGGATCGGCACTTCAAGCCGCGGCGATAACGAGAACTACAGCGGCTGGATCAATTGGGGCGCGACGCGGGGCCGTTTTTCGGTCCTGCTTTCCGCCAGCTATAATGAGACTAAGCCCATCCTGACCGCCGACCGCGCCATCACCGAGCGCGCGCTCGCACCCTTAACCGCAGCGCCAACCAGTCCGCGCGGCTTGTTTGTGCTGCCGGGCCTGACCAGCAACGCCTATTTCGGCACCCCGGCTAACTTCGGCAACAACGCCGCCAACGCCATCACCCGTCTGCCCGACGTCACCGCCTTCGGCCGTGGTCCTGGCGCAGATGAAGGCTTTCGCGTCGCTCGCCTCCCTGGCGACGATTACAATACCCAGGCGCAGGGCATCTACGCCGCCGGCCCCAGCCAGCGGCTCGGCCTGTTTGGCCGCATGTCCTACGAAGTCAGCGACGGTATCGATGCGCGAATGGAACTGCTTTACAACAACCGTAAGTCCAGCCAGCTGTTTTCCCCGGTGCTGCTCGATATCCGCGGCAGCAACGGCTTCTCCGTCTCCAAGGACCAGGCCTTCAACCCGTTCGGAACAGCAAATGGCGTACCACTGGCCAACGCCCTCGGCTTTGCCGGCACCTTCCGCGCTCAGCGCGTCGCCGTGGAAGTTGGCAATCGCGACAATCAGCAGGAAGTCGACACCTTGCGTGTGGCAGCCGGTGTCGATGGCAAGCTGTCGCTGTTGGGCGAATGGCGCTGGGACATGTTCTTCTCCTACTCGCAGAACAAGGCGACATTCCGCGCCGTCAACCAGGTCAATCTGGAAAATGTTTTCAGCGCCCTGACGTCACCGGCGACCTGCGCCGCTGCCGCCGGCTGCACGCCCCTGAATATTTTTGGTACGATCACCCCCGAAATGGCCGGTTACATTCGTTACACCGGCTTTGATGAAAACGGCGCCAGCCAATATGATTTCACCGCCAATGCGTCGCGCGAGCTCTTCGACCTGCCGGGCGGCAAGGCCGGTCTCGCCATCGGCTACGAATTCCGTCACGAATCTGCCTATGATCGTCCCGACGTTTTTGCCGGCACGCTTTCGGCGCTGCTACCGCCGGTTAGCGGCATTCGCCAGTCGCCGACGACTGCCCAGTCCCGCGAACCGACCAGCGGCGCTTATGACCTGCACGAAGCCTATGCCGAAATCAGCCTGCCGCTGCTTGCCGACCTGCCGCTCATAAAGAGCCTCGATGTCGATGCGGCGGTGCGCTATTCGGAATATTCCACCGTCGGTGGCAAGGCGACGACCAAGGTCGGTGTCGCCTGGCGCCCGGTGAGCGACCTGCTGGTGCGGGGCACCTATAGCCAGGGCTTCCGCGCGCCCTCCATCCTCGAACTCAACCAAGGCCAGCGCCAGACCAACTTCCAGGCGGTTGACCCCTGTAACGGCGGCGGCGCAGGGCTTGTCGGGTGCGCCGGTGTTCCGACAAGCTACAATCAGAACCAGTTCGGCAGCGGTGCTATCGCCGGCATCACGGCCGGCAACCGCTTCCTGACGCCGGAAACGGCCGACACCTACAGCGCCGGTCTGGCCTATACTCCCACATATCTGCGTGGCTTTTCGGCAACGCTGGACTGGTTCCGCATCAATGTGAACGACGCCATTGCCGCCCAAACGGCAGCACAGATTCTGAACGCCTGCGCGACGCTCAACCAGTTCTGTGATCTTATCAAGCGTGAGCCGAGCGGCGAGATCGTCCAGCTCACACAGGCCGTGGTGAACCTCAACCGCATCGAAGTGGAAGGTATCGACGCGACCGTGCGCTATGATTTCACCACCCCCATCGGCAAGTTCGGGGCAGTGGCCGATGTTTCCTATCTCAGCCGCTTCCGCACGCTGACACCGCAGCCTAACGGGGTCCTCCTTATCGACGATCGCGCTGGCAAGTCCGACCAGCCCCGCTCGACCTTTCCCCGCTGGAAGGGTCAGGGCTCGCTGCGCTATTCGGTCAGCGATTTCACGGCTAGCTGGCGCGGCCGCTATATAGGTTCCAGCGCCGACATCCCGAACAACGCAGTCAACGGCGGCACGATCCCCGCCATCTGGTACCATGATGTTCAGCTAGGCTACACCATGCCCGGCCCCGCGATCACGCTGGCGCTGGGCATCGATAATCTGTTCGACCAGCAGCCCCCGGCATCGGCGGCCAACAATCCCGCCAACTTCGACATCTACACTTATGATATCCGGGGCCGCTATCTTTACGCCACGGTCGCGGTGCGCTTCTGAAGCCGCCGATGAACATAAGGGGCGGAATGCTGGAACGCATCGAAAGATTCGGCAACCGCCTGCCGGACCCGGTCTTCATTTTCCTTGGCTGCATGATCCTGGCGATCATTGCCTCGGTGATAGCTGCCGCGACCGGCTGGTCGGCGGTCAATCCCGTCACCGGCGAGACGCTGCGGGCGCAGAGCCTGTTGTCACAGGCCAATATCGCGAAGCTGTTCGTCGAAATGCCGGAGACACTCACCGGCTTTCCGCCGCTCGGGCTGGTGCTGGTGGTCATGCTCGGTGCAGCAGTAGCCGAACGTTCTGGCATGTTCACGACCCTGCTGGGCCTTGCGGTGCGCGGCCTGCCGAGGCGTGCGCTCACGCCCGCTGCCTTCATCCTTGGCATGCTTTCTCACCACGCATCGGACGCGGCCTATGTGGTTTACATTCCGCTTGTCGCATTGGTCTACGCTCAGGCCGGGCGGCACCCGCTGGCGGGTGTCGCGGTGTCGTTCGCCGCCGTCTCTGGTGGCTTTGCCGGCAATGCCGTGCCCGGCCAGATGGATGTGCTGCTTCTCGGCATTACCGAACCGGCAGCCCGATTGGTCGATCCGGCATTTGCCATGAACCCGCTGGGCAATTGGTGGTTCAGCATTGCCATCCTGCTGGTCTTCACGCCCATCGCCTGGTTCGTGACCGACAGGATCGTCGAACCGCGGCTTGGCCTGTGGAGCGCCGAAGCAGCCAGCGACCATATGATCGCAGCGCCCACCCCCGATATCGGCAAGCAGGAACGCCGCGCCCTGCGCCGCGCTGGGCTTGCGGCGTTGGCCGTCATCGCGTTGTTCGCCGCACTGGCACTATGGCCGGGTTTTTCGCCGCTGATTGATGACAATGCCGAAGGTCCGCAACAGCTAAAGCCCTTTTATCAGTCGCTTATCGCAGCCTTCTTCTTGCTGTTTCTCGCCAGTGGCTGGGCCTATGGCGCCGCCGCCGGCACGGTCCGATCACACCGGGATGTCGTCGGGATGATGGGCGACGGCATGCGCAGCATGGCCCCCTATATTGTCATCGCCTTTTTCGCGGCGCATTTCGTAGCGGTTTTCCGATGGTCCAATATCGGGCCAATCCTCGCCGTACAGGGTGCGGAATGGTTGCAGGGCCTGTCGCTTCCTCAGCCGGCCCTGCTGGTCGCGCTGGTTGGCCTGTCCTCCGGCTTCGACTTTCTCATTGGCTCGGCTTCGGCCAAATGGAGCGCGATGGCGCCGGTCGTGGTACCGATGCTGATGATGCTCGGCATCTCGCCGGAAATGACCACTGCGGCCTACCGGATGGGCGACAGTGTCACCAACATCATCTCGCCGCTCGCTTCTAACTTCCCGCTCATCCTCATCATCTGCCAGCGCTGGAACCGGAATTTCGGGCTCGGCTCGGTGATAGCGACGATGCTACCGTACAGCATCGGCTTCGCCATCGCGGGCATGGTGCTTATCGCGGGCTGGGTGACACTCGGCATTCCGGTAGGACCCGGCGCCCCGGCCGCCTATTCGGTACCAATGATGCCTTCCGCGCCGCGAACGCGCGCGTGACCATGCTGAGCAACATCATGGTGCCGATGCGCGATGGCGTGCGACTGGCCACCGACATCTATCTGCCTTCGGGGGCGACGGACCCGCTGCCAACGCTTCTGGAGCGCACACCCTATGATAAGCGCGGCACCAACCATGCCGACCGCAGCCGCTCCGACCCGAAACCACGCGCCAAGCCCGAGATCGCCGCTGCCTTCGCCGATGCGGGCTATGCCTATGTCTTGCAGGATTGCCGCGGCCGCTTCGGTTCGGAAGGGTTGTTCACCAAATATCTCGGCGAGGGCGAGGACGGCGCGGACACGCTGGCCTGGATCCGCGCGCAATCATGGTGCAGCGGCGTGGTCGGCACGCTTGGCCTGTCCTACGGTGCGCATGCGCAGACCGCGCTGGCAGCGCACAATCCGCCTGGTCTCACAGCCATGTTCATCGATTCCGGCGGCTTCTCCAGCGCCTATCACAGCGGCATTCGTCAAGGCGGTGCTTTTGAACTGAAGCAACTGACCTGGGCATGGAAGCACGCCTTGCTCTCCCCGCTCACCGCTGCCGACCCCGAACGACGCGCGCGCCTGCAAGCGCAGGATATCCGTCGCTGGATCAACCAACGGCCATGGCAGGAGGGCCAATCTCCGCTCGCGGCTGCGCCCGAGTATGAATCCTACGTGCTCGAACAATGGCGCAACGAGCTTTTTGGGGAATATTGGCGGCATCCGGCACTTTGCGCCAGTGCCTGGTTCGACCGCTTTGCCGATGTGCCGATGGTGCACATGAGTAGCTGGTTCGATCCTTATGCGCGCACTGCCGCCGAAAATTTCATCGGCCTGTCCCGTAGCAAGACGGGGCCCGTCAAACTCGTCATGGGACCCTGGACCCATGGTCAACGATCGGTCAGCCATGCCGGCGATGTCGATTTCGGCCCGGCAGCGCCGCTCGACGGCAATATCGCACCTGATTACATGACCCTGCGCTGCGCATGGTTCGATACACATCTCGCGCACCGCGATGCCCCGGACTATCTCGTTGCTCCCGTCACCCTTTTCGTCATGGGCGGCGGCAGTGGTCGGCGAACACCCGAAGGCCGGCTCGATCATGGCGGCCGATGGCGCCGGGCCACAGACTGGCCGCCGCCCGAAATGCAGCCCACAGCCTTTTATCTGCATGGCTCCGGTCTGCTCTCCCGCCGCATGCCCGCCGCCGCCGCGCCGCTGGCTTATGATTTCGATCCTGACAACCCGGTTCCCACCATCGGCGGCGCCATCGCATCCGGCGCCCCGATCATGCATGCTGGCGCCTTCGACCAACGCGAAACCAGCAGCATCTTCGGCGCTCGCCACCCTGGCCGGGCATTGGCGGAGCGGCCGGACGTGCTGGTCTTCGAAACCCAGCCCCTGGCGCAGGACATCGAGCTCACGGGACCCGTGCTTGCCCGTCTCTGGGTCTCTTCCTCAGCCCCCGATACCGATTTCACCATCAAACTGGTAGATGTGCATCCGCCAAGTGCTGATTATCCGTCGGGCTATGCGATGAACCTTACACATGGCATCATTCGCATGCGCTTTCGCAACGGCTTCGAACGCGCCGAACTGATGGAACCGGGCCGTATCTATGAGGTAGAGATTGAAGCCTTTCCCACCGCCAACCTGTTCAAGGCCGGCCATCGCATTCGCGTTGACATCGCAAGCAGCAATTTTCCGCATTTCGACATCAATCCCAATACCGGGATGCCTGCCGGCGCCGACAGCCCGCCGCTGGTGGCCCGTAACCGGATCCATGTCGGCGATGCGCACCCGTCGCATATCCTGCTCCCCTACATCCCCGGCGCATAGCGGCGCCCGGTGAAGCGCCCGCAGGACCTGATTGGCCTGAAGGCATTGCGCAGCTTCCACGCCATTGTTGCGACCGGCTCCGCCACCGAGGCCGGGCGCAGCCTGGGCATCACCCAGCCGGCTATCAGCCGTCTGCTGGCCCAGATGGAAGCAGCCATCGGGTTCGCGCTCTTCCACCGTGATCGAGGCCGGCTCGTCCCTACCGCCGATGCGCTGCTGCTATTCGATGAAGTCGATCTGTCACTCGGCAGCGTCGCGCGCGTCCACAGCGTCATCCGCGACATTGCCGAATATCGCCTTGGTCGGCTCAAGCTTGTTGCCCCGCCCAGCTTTTCGGAAGGCATCCTGCCCGATATCGTCGCCAGCTTTCTGAAGGCCTTTCCCAAGGTTCATCTCACCATCGAATCGCGCGGCGTCGAGTCAACCCGGTCGCTCATTGCCACGCGCGCTGTCGATGCCGGTTTCATGAAGCTCCCGGTCGCACACCCCGACCTTCACGCCGTCAATGTAGCCAGAAGCGCGGTCGTTTGCGTGATGCGAGACGATCACCGGCTTGCCGCACGCGAAACCCTCGATCCGGCCAGCTTGCTCGGAGAGCCACTCATCCTACTCGGTCTCGGCGGCGCCTCCCGCGCCCAGATCGACATGGCCTTTGTCACTGCTGGGCAACGCCCCCGGGTCCATATCGAAACCCACACTGTTGGTTCCGCCTGCGCTCTTGCCGCCCGCGGGCTGGGTATCGCTCTCGTCAATGAAATGCTCGCGACGCCGTCCTTGCGCGATGGTCTTGTGCAACGCCCGTTCTACCCGCAGCTCCTGCATGAATATGCCTTTGTCACATCCACCCTCACGCGCCCGTCACGGCTTACGCTGGCTTTCCTCGACCACACGCAACGCCATTTCGCCTGAGCGGCGCTCGCTTCTCCCGCCTCTCAGCCGGCCGCCCACAACGCTTGCTCGCCCTGCCGCCGCAACTTCGTCCCAAAGGTCAGGTTCAGTCCATCGATCCGGTTCAGAATCGCGCTTGCCTCTGCGCCTCTGGCCCGGCGCGGGCGCCCGCGAGTAGCAAAATCATCCGGCAACCCGCTCACCCCGCGCGGCGCCAACACGATCGGGGTCAGCAGCGCGTCCACAAACTTGCCGCTGCGAAAACGGCATTCGACGGCAAGGCTCTCCCAAGCCGTCGCCGGGTAGAAATCGTCGGCCTTGCGCGTCTGGAAGATAAAGCTGCCGAGGTCATAAAATGCCGGTGCGCCATGGTGCATCTCCATGCCGTGCAACAACGGGGGCCCATGGGCGACGAAGACCCCGGCACCGGCCTCGATGCAGGCGCGGGCGAGATCACGCTGCCAGCCGGGCGTCACAGAGGCTGGCGTCTCCCAATAATGGTTATGGTGACAGGCAATGACCAACTCGGCGCCCGCCCGTGCCGTTCTGATTGCGGCCAGCGTCCGTTCAACGTCATCACGCAGCAACCCGGCTCCGTCGCGCCGCAACTCATTCACCCCTGCCCGCGTTGCGGTTGCCGCCGCACCCGCCTTTATCGCGCCGCTGGCCATGGCGACCAACGCCACGCGTCCATGCGTCGTGGCCTGCACTGCCGCCTGCGTCGCTTCGGCAAGCGTTCTGCCGGTGCCGGCATGGACGATTCCGCGCGCATCCAGCGCATCAATGGCATCCAGGATTCCGTCTGTGCCAAGGTCATATGCATGGTTGTTTGCGGTCGTCGCCATCGTCACGCCGAGCGACTTCAAGCAATCGATTACCGCCGGCTCCGCCACGTGCAGCACATTCGTGTCCCGTGTCGGTCGCCCGATCCGGTTGCCTTTAACCGCAGTCTCCAGGTCGGTGAAACCGACATGGTTGCGCGCGATCAGTTCCCGCAAATCGTCAGGCTTCCATTTAATACCGCGCAGGTCATGCTCGATCAGCGACTGCCCGAGCAGGCATATTCGCAAATCATCCGGGTAAGCAGCAAGCACCGGCCCGGCCGCAAGGCCGGCAAAGACGCTCGCCAAAAGTCCACGCCGATCGACTAGCATGAATTCACTCCCGCGATCCTGTCTCTGAAATCTTACACACTCCGTTTCTTAGCCGATTATGGCGAGGGTCTGTGGTCAAAAATGATTTAGGTATCGGCGTCTGTGAAACAGCATCCCAGCAGGACCCTGCCCAGAACCAAGCTAATTAGCTACATCATAAACGAAAGCTGTCGGGGCGGAGGGGTTCCAATTGACGCCGATCGGGCCCTTTCTCGAACGGAGTACTATGCACGAAATGAGAAGATTGCCTTACAATCCAGGAGTTGCCAGTTGGGCGCCGATCCACACGGCACATCGCCGCCTGTTGTGAAAATTCTGCCTGCAACACCTCGCAAACAATTGTTGCTGAATATCGTTTCTGCCTCCTGCCAGGGGTCGTTGTTGGGAGCGTTCCGGCAAGCGCCTCAAATTGCAACCGTCGCAGGATCATAGTCAAAGATGCCCAGGCTGTCCTCGTTGCGCGCCAGCCGCTTGTTGTCCGCCCCGTCCTGCTGGATCCGATCCGCCCCCAAGGCCGATTCCTCCAGCACAAACCGGCACCGCTCCAGCCGCACCGCCTGGTAACGCGCCATCGCTTCGGCCGGGTTTGCGGACACCGCAAAACAACGCCCCAGCACCACGCCATCCTCGATCGCCATGGCCGCGCCTTGCCCCATGAACGGCAGCATTGGATGCGCGGCATCGCCCAGCAACACCACCGGCCCCTGCACAAAGCTCTCGGCCATGGGCCGTACGAACAGTCCCCAGCTGTTCACCCTGCCCCCCGGCGCCGCCGCGATGAGCTGCATTACCTCGGGCATGAAGCCCTCGAACTCCGGCCGCATTTCGGCCGCCGACACCATCTGCGACCAACCTTCGCCGCGCCATAACCCGGTCCGCGTCAGCCCGACGCAATTGATCAACTGCCCTCCGCGCACCGCATAGCGCACAAATGACCGATCCTGCCCGGTCCACACCCTGCTGCCCGGCGCCAGCGCTTCGGCCGGCGCCGCACCGGCGGGCACCAGAAACCGCCATGCCACATGCCCGGTAAACTCGGCCTTATCAGCGCCAAACACCTGCGAGCGCACCAGCGACCGGGACCCATCCGCCGCCACCAGCACATCGGCACGCCGCTGCGTCCCGTTATCGAACGTCATCTCGACACCGTCTGCCGCCATCGCCAGCGAAGCCAGTTTCTGCCCGGTAAGAATGGCATCCGGGTCATTCGCCCGTACCGCCGCGACCATCATGGCGTGCAGGTCGGCGCGATGAACCATATAATAGGCGGCACCATAGCGTTCCCGCACATCGCTGCGGTCGATGCTCTTCAACAGCCTGCCGGTCGCGCCCTCGCGGACCTCCTGCACCGGCACTGCCTGCCCGTGCTGCTCAAGGCCATCGTGAAGCCCCAGCGAGATCAGCGCCTTGGAGGCATTGGGCGTGACGGAAATCCCGGCCCCCACGTCACCCAGCACCGGTGCCTGCTCCAGCACGAGCGGCCGCAAGCCTGCCCGCTGCAGCGCCAGCGCCGCTGTCAGCCCGCCAAGCCCCGCCCCGATGATGGCGATGTTCGCGCGCACAGCATTCATGCTCACAGGCCAAGTGCTCCCGGATTGATCAGGTCGTGCGGGTCCATCTCGTGCTTGATCGCCTGCAACAGGTCCATGGCGCCTGCGTCGCGACCGCGCGCCCAGGGGTAAACCCGCCCGATCTGGAGATGCGTGGCGCCGGCCGCATGAAACACCTCGACCATCTCCGCCCCCACCAGCTTCGCCAGCGCCGCCGCAGCCGGATTGGCCGGATGCCGAGGCAGATCCGTCGTTGTTCGTCGCTCATGCGACAAAAGCCGGTCGTCCGGCCAGTACAGCACCGGCTCATAAAGCAGCCCCGAGCGTGCCACGCCAAAGAAGCTGGTCCCGATGCTCAGCCCCACCGCCGCACAATCCGCCTGATGCCGCGCAATCAATGCCGTCATTGCCTTGTCCAGCGCCGCCGCGCCAGACCACGGCACAATCCCGTGCAACGGCAGCATTCGCCCGCCGCTGGGCGACAGCACCGGCAGCGGCGCAAACGGCACCGCCCGCACCATCTGCGGCACAGTCGGCGGCAGTTCCACGCCGCCGACATCACACAGCGCCCTTACCCGCGCCAGTTTGCGGCGCAGCGCTGCCTCGTCATCGGCTTCCGCCACCACGTGGAAATGATAGCCTTCGCGGCCCAGAAACGCCCTGCCGCCGATCGCCACCTGCGCCATGCGCACAAGACCCTTCAGCCAATGGCCCTGGGCGGCTCCGATCGCGCGCAGATACGTCAAATCCTGCACAAAACCGCTGGCGGCGCCGGAAAATTGCCGCGTCACTGCCGGGTCCATGGCAAAGGCCTCGCTCGCCAGCCCCGCCCGCGCCACCGCCTGCATCGCCGCGGCCAGTGCAGCAAAATCTGCAAACAGGCAGGATACGCCACCCACTGCCCCGGGCCGTGGTTCCAGCGGCAACGTCACGCGCGCCTTGATGCCCAGCCGACCGGAATCATTGGCAAAAATCCCGGTCAGGTCAGGTCCGTATTGCCGCATGAACGGCTTGAACCCTGGCTGCCCGCCAATCCCGGTCCTGACAATCCGGCCATCGGCCGCCACCACATCGAACGCCAGCACATTATCCCCGGACGTCCCCACGCGCGCCGTGCCGAATGTCGCAGTGCCCTGGCTCATCGAGCCGCCCACGGTCGCATTCCAGCCCGAAAACGGCCCCCAGAACGGCGTGCGCAGGCCGTGCGGCTTGAGCGCCTCATCCAGCTTCGCCCAGGTGCAGCCAGCCTCTACCACCACATAAAGATCGTCAGCGGCAATCTCCACCACCCGGTCGAGCGCGGCAAGATCGAGTACCAGCGATGCTTCGCGGTCCGGCAAATAAGCCTGAGTGTACGACATGCCACCGCCGCGCGGAAACAGCGCCAGCCCGGCCGCCGTCGCCATGCCAACCGCAGCGGCCAGCGCATCCACCGTCAGCGGCCGCAACACCGCCAGCGGCAACACGCCCGCATCGGCCACATCCTGCGAAAAATAGCGCCGCTCGTCCGCATCGGTGAGCAGTTCCACGTCCAGTGCCGCGAGCTGTGCCAGCACGGCCGGATATAGCGTGGCATCCATTGAATTCACCATCGCGTCAATCTGCCCGTCTCCCGGCATTCACGCAAATCAATGGCCCGCCCGCCGCCATGCGCCGTATGTATGGATATTCAAAAATCTCTGACTGGCGCGCAAGCTCCGTCTCCGGCAGGCTGCGCAGCCATGGACAATCCGCCGAACACCGATAGCTTCCACTCCGAGCCCTATGCTTGGAGCGTCGTCGCGCTACTCTGCATTGGCGGCATGATCTCCATGCTGGACCGTCAGGTGCTGATCCTGCTGGTGGAACCTATCAAGGCCAGCCTGC
Source organism: uncultured Alphaproteobacteria bacterium (assembly GCA_903939555.1). GTDB lineage: Bacteria > Pseudomonadota > Alphaproteobacteria > Sphingomonadales > Sphingomonadaceae > Sandarakinorhabdus. The sequence goes on from CAJAHV010000436.1 coordinate 14,057, forward strand.
ACATCTCCGACACGCAGGTGGCCCTGCTGCAAGGCTTTGCCGTCGCCATATTTTACGGGCTGCTCGCGGTGCCGCTGGGCCGGCTCGCGGATACCGGCAAGCGCACCACCATCATCGCTGCTGGCGCGTTCTTCTTCTCGCTCGCGACCATGGCCGGCGGCTTCGCGCTCAGTTTCGGCGCCCTGTTCGCCACCCGGTTGTGCGTCGGCGTCGGCGAAGCCACCCTCACCCCTGCGGGCTCGTCGCTCATCGGGGATTATTTCCCACCACAGAAGGTCAGCCGCGCAATGGGCCTGTTCGTCGGCTCCGGCTTTGCCGGCTCTGGCCTGGCGCTGGTCATCATCGGGGCCTTCCTCGCCTGGCTCGCCGCCAATCCCGAACTCACCTTTCCGCTGATTGGCCGCCTTGCGGACTGGCAGATGGTGTTCATTGCCGCCAGCCTGCCCGGCATCGCGTTCGCCGCCGCCATGCTTTTCATCAAGGAACCACCGCGCCGTCAGGGCCTCAACATCGCCAGCGCCAGCGGCACGGACAGCGCCAGCCTTGCGGAAGTCGTCACCTTTATCCGCCGGAATTTCCGCATGCTCGGCCCCATCCTGCTCGGCCTGCCGTTGGTTGCTGCCGGCCAGTTCGGCCTAAACGTCTGGACCCCCAGCTTCTTCATTCGCACCTATGGCTGGACGCCGTCCGAAATCGGGCCGGTCTTCGGCCTGATGATCAGCGTCATCAGCACCTCGGGCGTCATCGCCGGTGGCTGGCTCGCTGATCGCCAGCTGGCGCGCGGCCACACCGACGCCAATCTCAGTGTCTCCATGTTTGGCGCGCTGTGCGCCGCTCCCTTCATCCTTGCCTTTCCCCTGGCCGGGGACGCCAATCTGTCGCTTATCCTGCTCGGCCCGGTGCTTTTCTTCGGTGTCATGCCGTTCGGCGCCGGGCCCGCTGCCATCCCCATCCTCGCGCCCAACCGCATGCGCGCCCAGCTAATGGCAGTCTATCTGCTTTTCGCCAATCTGCTCGGCGCCGGCCTCGGCCCCTGGATGGTCGCCACATTCACCGACAGCGTGCTGCAGGATCCCAACGCCATCCGCTGGTCGATCTCCATCGTCGGCACCAGCGTCATCCTCGCAGGTGCTGCGATCATGGGCTTCGGCGCCCGCGCCGTTCGTACCGCTACCAGACTGAAAGCCGCCTGATGCTGAAAGACCTCCTGCAATCCCCCGGCCTGCTCCTCGTTCCCGGCGCATGGGATGGCCTCTCCGCGCTTCTTGTCGAGCGTGCCGGCTTTCCCGCCCTGTTCCTCTCAGGCGCCAGCCTCGCCTATGCCAGCCTTGGCCGCCCGGATTTCGGCTTCAACACCGCCACCGAACTTGCGGACACCTGCGCCCGCATCGCCGACCGAGTCAGTATCCCCATTCTCGTCGACGCCGACAGCGGCCATGGCAGCGCGCTGCACCTGCAACGAACCGTGCGCAGCCTCTCCCGCGCCGGCGCCAGCGCCATACAGATCGAAGATCAAGTCACGCTCAAGCCATTGTCGGGCATCAATGCCAGACCGCTCGTCCCCCTCGCCGAGATGCTGGGCCGCCTGAAGGCTGCCCAGGACGCGCGCCCCGGCGAGCACATCCTGATCTCGGCCCGTACCGACGCCCAACCCTTGGTCCCGTTCGCCGAGACGCTGGAGCGTTGCGAAGCCTATATCGAGGCCGGCTGCGACCTGCTGCTGGCCGAAGGCATCTCCACCCCGGAACAGGCGCAAACCCTGACCACCCGTTTCGCGCACCGCGTCCCGCTCATCCACAACCTGCTGGAAGGCGGCGCCTCCCCCTTCCGCAGCGCCGATGAACTGGCACCACTGGGCTTCAAGGTCGCTCTTTTCGCCGGCGCCCTCATCCAGATCATGGCCGGCGCAGGTCAGCAGATGCTGGCAGACCTGCATGCCACCGGCACCACGGCTGCCAGCCGCGACACCATGCTCACCTCGCCCGAAATGGCCAAGCTCACCGGCGCCCCGGCGCTGGTCGAAACCGCCAAGCACTGGGCTTCAAGTTAAAGCACTGGGCTTCAAA
>CAJAHV010000437.1 GCA_903939555.1 uncultured Alphaproteobacteria bacterium
GGGGAGGACAGATTATGCAGACGAGCCGGCGCGATACGCTTGCGATGAGGGGCGGCCTTGCCGCCGCCAGCCTGATGGGCGGCGTTGCCGCCGCCGGCTTGATGGGCAGCGCCGCACAGGCCGCGCCCAGGATCGGCAGCGCCAAGAAGACCCTGTACTGGGTCGCCACCGTCACGCCGTGCGGCAAGGGCGGCAATTTTGATCCCGGCGCCATGGCGGCGATCATGCAGTGGCACAGGAAATGCGGCGCCGATGGCGTGGTCGTGCTGGGCACCTCGGGTGAATTTCCGTCGTTCACCGTCAAGGAACGCCGCATGGTCACCGAAACCGTGCTCAAGCATCGCAACGGCCTCAACGTCATCGTCGGGCCGGGCACCACCAACCTTGCCGACACGATCGAGCTCGCCCGCCATGCCGAAGGCAATGGCGCCGATGGCCTGCTGGTCATCCCGCCGTTTTACTTCAATGAGCCGCCGCTCGATGGCCTGACCGATTATTACAAGCAATTGTTCGATGCCTGCGGCCTGCCGATGAACCTGTACCATATCCCCGGCACCAGCGAGGCTTCGATCACCATCGAACTGCTGAAAGCGCTGTCGGGCTATGACCATCTCGCCGGCATCAAGGATTCATCGGGCTCGGTCGAAGGCTATGCCAAATTCGTCGAGGCGTTCCCGGCGCTCAACATGCGCTGCGGCACCAACAACAATCTCGAAGTCGCGCTGAAGAACGGCATGGGCACCATCCTCGCCGATGGCAACCAGTTCAGCGCTAAATGCGCCGCGATCTTCAAGGCCTATCACGCCGGCGGCGACTGGCAGGCCGAACTGGCAAAACTGCGCGCCGCGCAGCGCACCATGCGCGACGCCAATATGGGCGCCAACACCTATGCCGTGATGAAATATGTGCTGTCGCTGGAGATGGGCGGCCCCGAAATGTATGCACGCACGCCAATGCCGCAATTGACCGAAGCGCAGCGCGTCTCGATCAAGGCGGCGCTCGCCCGCATCAATGCCGCCTGAGGGAAAAACCGATGAAAACCCGCAGCCTTACTCTGCTCACCCTGTTGCTCAGCGCCGCCCCGGTGCTTCTGCTGGCCGGCGCCCCGGCGCTGGCCCAGACCGGCCCCGCCGCGCTCAATGGCGCCCCCGCCGCCCGCAAGGACAAGACGGTCAACTGGCCGACCTATAATGCCGATCTCGCCGGCAGCCGCTATTTGCCGCTCGCCCAGATCGACGCCAGCAATTTCAAGGACCTTGAAATCGCCTGGCGCTTCAAGACCGACATGTTCGGCAGCCGGCCCGAATACAAGCTCGAAGGCACGCCGCTGGCGGTCGACGGCGTGCTCTACACCACTGCCGGCACGCGCCGCGCTGTCGTGGCGCTCAACGCCGTGACGGGCGAACTGCTGTGGTCGTACAGCCTGCACGAAGGCAAGCGCAGCGCCGAAAGCCCGCGCGCGCTGTCGGGCCGCGGCCTGTCCTATTGGACCGATGGTACCAAGCGCCGGATCCTTTACACGACCATCGGCTACCGGCTGATCAGCCTTGATGCCGATACCGGCCAGCCCGATCCCGATTTCGGCGACAAGGGTATGGTCGATCTGAAGAAGGACTGGGACCAGGAAATCCTCGATCTCGAAACCGGCGAGGCCGGCGCGCATTCGGCGCCCGCCATTTCGGGCAACACCATCATCATCGGCGCGGCGTTTCGCGAAGGCTTCACGCCCAAGGACAAGAACAACACCAAGGGCTATGTCCGCGCCTTCGACGTGCGCACCGGCAAGCGGCTGTGGACCTTCCACACCATCCCCAAGCCCGGCGAATTCGGTTATGAAAGCTGGTATGACAACAGCGCCGACACCACCGGCAACGCCGGGGTCTGGACGCAGGTGTCGATCGATCCCGATCTCAACCTCGCCTATCTCAACGTCGAATCGCCGACGAGCGATTTTTACGGCGGCCACCGTCGCGGGCCCGGCCTGTTCGGCAACAGCATCGTCGCGGTTGATCTGACCACCGGCCAGCGCAAATGGCATTACCAGTTGATCCACCATGAAATCTGGGATCTCGACAACAGCTCGGCACCGCTGCTGATGAATGTGACGGTCGACGGCAAGCCGAAGAAGGTCGTCGGCATCCCGTCGAAACAGGGCTTTTTCTATGTGCTCGACCGCGCCACCGGCAAGCCGGTGTGGCCGATCAAGGAAGTAAAGGTGCCGGCCGGCACGGTGCCGGGCGAATGGTATTCGCCGACCCAGCCGATACCCACCAAGCCGGCTGCCTATGGCCGCAACGGCTATCTTGAATCCGACCTCATCGACTTCACCCCCGAATTGAAGGCCAAGGCGGTCGAACTCGTCAAACGCTATCAGCTTGGCCCGGTTTACACCCCGCCGATCATCTCGACCAAGGACAAGCTGGGGGTCATCAACAATTGGGCGCAGGGCGGCACCAACTGGCCGGGCGGGTCGTTCGATCCGGAAACCGGCATTGCCTATGTCTATGCCTGTGGCACCTGCATTTCGACGACCGGGCTGCAACCCGGACCGCAGGGCATGACCAATATCAAATGGGTCGTCGGCGTCGATGGCGTGCCGGTTTCGATGATCAAGGGTCCGGGCGAAGGTGCCGGCGCCGACAGCCCGGCACCGGCTCCGGCGGCGGCTGGCAGCGGCGCGCCGCGACTGGCGGTCGATGGCCTGCCGCTGATGAAGCCGCCCTATGGCACGCTCAGCGCCATCGACATCAACAAGGGCGAGATCAAATGGCAGATCGCCCATGGCGAAACGCCCGATTTCGTGCGCAACAGCCCGGCATTGAAGGGCGTCACCATCCCGCGCACCGGCCAGGCGACCTATCAGATCGGCACGCTGGTGACCAAATCGCTGGTCATCGCCGGTGAAAACCAGTTCACCACCACCGAGGACCATCCGCGCGGCGCCATGCTGCGCGCCTATGACAAGACCAATGGCAAGGAAGTCGGCGCCGTGTTCATGCCGGCACCGCAATCGGGGTCACCAATGACCTATATGGTCGGCGACAAGCAGTATATCGTGGTGGCAACGAGTGGCGGCAGCGCCTCGGGTGAATATATCGCCTACACGCTGCCGGACAAGCGCTGAACGAAAACGACCTCCCCTCCTGCGGGGAGGACGGACGCACAAAGGACTGACGCCATGCGTAACTGGATCATCGGATTGGCGGCCATCGCCGCAGCGGGCGGGGCGAGTGCCGAGATGGCCGGCAGCTCGATCTGGCAGGGCGTCTATTCGGCCGACCAGGCGGAGCGCGGCGCGACGGTTTATGCGGCGCGCTGTGCCGCTTGCCACGGGGCCGCGCTCAACGGCACCGGCGAGGCCCCCGGGCTGGTCGGCGGCGAATTCGTCAGCCATTGGGACACGCTGACGGTGGGCGACCTGTTCGACCGGGTGCGCACGACCATGCCGCAGAATGCGCCGCAGACGCTGACTCGCGACGAATATGCCGATGTGCTGGCCTATATGTTGAAATACAATGGTTTTCCGCAAGGTGAAAAACCGCTCGACCGGCGCAGCGAAGTGCTGGCGCTGATCAGCATCACCGCCCAGAAGCCCGAAGGCGGCGGCAAGTGAAGCGGCTGTTTTTGCTGGCGATGCTGCTTGCTGCGCCGGTCCTGGCCCAGCAGCAGCGCTGGACGCTGGAGACTCTCCCGGCCCCGGCGCAGGTCGATGCCACGACCAACCGCCAGCCCAACCCCTATGTCGCGGAGGCCGATTTCCTGAAGCTGCCGCCCGGTCGCACCATGGGATCGACCAGCGCCGTTGCCGTCGACAGCAAGGGCCATATCTGGGTTGCCGACCGCTGTGGCGCCAATTCCTGCCTCGACAGCGCACTCGATCCGATCATGGAATTCGATGCCAAGGGCAATTTCATCAAGGCCTTTGGTGCCGGGCTGTTCGTGTTTCCGCACGGCTTTTTCATCGATGCCGGGGACAATGTCTGGTTGACCGATGCCCGCACCGCGCCGGCCACCGCAACGCGCAAGGCA
>CAJAHV010000438.1 GCA_903939555.1 uncultured Alphaproteobacteria bacterium
GCCGATAACCACGGCGCGGGCCGCCGGTGCCGAAACGCTGTTGACGATCCGCTTTGCCGACGGCGATACGCGCGTGACAACCGGCTTGCCGGTTCAGGAAAGGCTTTTGTAATGCTCACCTCCTTGGGCCGCCCGGCGCGGATGCGGTATTTGTCGGGCTCGTACGAGGTCATGTCGCCCGGCGATCATGTTATCTGCGCCGTCACCGGCAAGCGTATCGCCCTCCCGGCGTTGCGCTACTGGAGCCATGAGTTCCAGGAAGCCTATGCCGATGCCTCCGCCGCTACGAAGCGCTATGCGGAAAAACGGGCAAAGGCCGAGATTTGAAGGCAATCGGCCTGGCGCTGGTGATTGCGGCCGCCATCCCCATGGTGGCCGCCGCGCCGCTGCCGTTCACGGCTGTCGAACCGCTCGCCACGCGGCAGGGTGCTCTTGTCCGCACCCGCCTGCCACGCCCCGGCCACGACCTGACGCTGGATGGCAAGCCGGTGCCGATGACCCGCGACGGCGCTTTCATGATCGGCATCGACCACGACGCGGGCGCCACGGCGCTGCTCGCCTGGACCACCGATTCCGGCCGCCCGGCGCGCTGGCCCGTTACCATCACCGCAAAGGCCTGGGACACCGACATCCTGCCAGCGCGGCTGTCGATGCCCGGCCCGCCAAATCCGGAATATGACGCGCGCCGTGACCGCGAGCTGGGCGCGGTGAAGGCTGCTCGCGCCGACACTTCACCGCTGCCCTTCTGGCAGGCGCGCTTCATCCGTCCGGCGCCGGGGCGCATTTCGACCAATTTCGGCGCCCAGCGCATCTATGGCGATCGCCCCGCCGCGCCGCACGGCGGCATGGACATCGCCGCCCCCACCGGCACACCGATCCTGTCTCCCTCCCCCGCCGTGGTGCGGCTTGCCACCGGACCTTTCGCGCTCGAAGGCAATCTCGTCATCCTCGATCACGGTCTCGGGCTGTATTCGGTGATGATGCACCTGTCGCGGATCGATGTGAAAGCCGGGCAGATCGTGGCGCAGGGCGAACCTATCGGCCTTGTCGGCGCTACCGGCCGCGCCACCGGGCCGCACCTCCACTGGGGCATGACCTGGCTGGGCGTGCGCGTCGACCCGGCCACCTTGCTGACGGAAACCCCACAATGACCGACAACCCCGCCGAACTCAACGCTGCCGGTCTGCAGGCACTGGGCCGCGGCGATGCGAGCACTGCTGTCGCGCTGCTCGCCCGCGCCGCCGCCGCCGACCCGGCTTCGCCGCTGCTCTGGTACAATTTGTCGACCGCGCACAGCGTGACGGGGGACCAGGCCGCCGAAGCCGCCGCGCTCGACAAGGCGCTCGATCTTGACCCCTATTTCGATCATGCGCTGCTCTGCAAAGGGCGCCTCCTCGAAGCGCAGGGCAACATTGCCGAGGCGCTTGATCATTATCGGCGGCTGCTGGCGGCGACCGACCCCAATGTTCGTCAGGGTCCTGGCTTCATGGCCGGCCTGTCGCATGCACGGGCGATGGTGGCGACCGCCAATGATGAACTGGCCGAGCGGCTTGATACCGCGTTGCTGCCGGCACTCGACGGGCACGTCGATGATGACACACGGCGGTTCCGCCACTTTGTCGATACGGCACTGGGCCGCCGCCGGATCTATCATCACCAGCCGTTGGTGCTGCACTATCCCTATCTGCCCGCCGAACAATATTTCGCCAAAAGCCATTTCCCCTGGCTCGCCGAACTCGAAGCCGCCACGCCTGCCATCCGCGCCGAATTGCAGGCGCTGCTTGCGACGGGTGATGCCGGCTTTGCACCCTATGTCGCCTATCCGCCGGGCGCGCCGGTTAACCAATGGGCCACGCTCAACCACAATGATGCCTGGGCGGCGCAGTTCCTCATCCAGCATGGCGTCAATAACGCTGCCATCCGCGCGCGCTGCCCGCAAACCGCGGCGGTCCTCGACCGGCTGCCGCTGTTCGACCTCGAAGGCCGGGGTCCGGTGGCATTCTTTTCGCTGCTGAAGCCCCGCACCCAGATCCCGCCGCACACCGGTGCCACCAACATCCGCACCATTATCCATCTGCCGCTGATCGTGCCCGCAGGTTGTGAATTCCGCGTCGGCAACGAAACCCGGCCCTGGGTGGAGGGAGAGGCCTTTGCCTTCGACGACAGCATCGAGCACGAAGCCTCCAACCCGTCCGACAGCCTGCGCGCTGTGCTGATCATCGACACGTGGAACCCGCACATCCAGCCCGCCGAACGCGATCTGCTGCGGGCCTATGTGCGTGCGCTCGATGCCAGCGGCCAGGCGCTGCAAGGTTTCGATCCCGGCTGAATGCCTGCAGGAAAAGCGTCATCATCCTGTCACGCGGCTGTTGCCAAGCTGCAACACTGCGCTTCCGAATGCAGGCGCGATCGGGCTTAACCTTTACAGAGCAGCCCTTTTTCAACGACAGACGCAAGCAAGGCCGTAATGGCTGGAGTGGTGCGTTGCCGAAAGGCAGCGATATCTGGATTGGTTGGACGGTATCCTAGGGTGCCGGTTCGATCACGCCGTGCATCGCGGACCCGTTTTTAATGAAGGAACCGAACCTGTGATCAACGCGAAGACTTCGCTCAACCGCGCCGCCCTGAAGGGCAGCGCTGCGACCCTCGTCCTGGCCCTGCTGGCTTCGCCGGTTGCCGGCCTTGCCCAGACCGCCGCTGGCGCCACTGCTGCCGCTACCGCTGCCGAAGAAGAAGGCACGATCGTCGTCACCGGTTCGCTGATCAAGAACCCGAACCTGATTTCGGCCGCTCCGGTCAACGTCACCACCGCTGAAACCATTCAGCTGCGTGCGTCGAACGTCGCCGAAGAAGTGCTGCGCGACATCCCGGGCGTCGTCCCGAGCGTCGGTTCGGCTGTCAACAACGGCAACGGCGGCGCCTCGTTCGTCGATCTTCGCGGTATCGGTTCGGGCCGCAACATCGTCTTGCTCGATGGCAACCGCATTGCCCCGTCGGGCATTGGTGGCCGCGTCGATTTGAACAACATTCCGCTGGCCCTTGTCGAGCGCGTCGACGCGCTGACCGGCGCCGCCGTGACCACTTATGGTGCCGATGCCATCTCGGGCGTCGTCAACTTCGTCACCAAGCAGGATTTCTCGGGCGTTGACCTGCAGCTGTCGACCGGCCTCACCGAAAAGGGCGATGGCCAGTCGGTCCGTGCCGATCTGACCGTCGGTGGCAATTTCGACGAAGGCCGCGGTAACGCTGTCCTGTCGGTCGGCTATCAGAAGACCGATCCGGTCTATCAGGGCGCCCGCGATTTCTCGATCACTGGCCTGTCCAGCTTCACCGGTGGCCCGTCGGGCTCGGGCACGGCCATTCCGTCGCGCTTCTCGGGCACCCGCCCGATCGATGCGGCAACCGGCCTGCCGAGCACCAACCCTGTTACCGCCAACGGCAACTTGCAGATCGACAACAGCACCGGCTTTGCCCGCTCGCTTTATGCGCCGTTCAACTTCAACCCGTTCAACATCTTCCAGACGCCGTTCGAACGCTTCAACATCTATGGTTCGGCAAAGTATGACATCTCTGACGCGCTGCAGGTCTATACCCGCGGCATGTTCTCCAAAAACAACGTCCAGACGATCATCGCACCGTCGGGCGTGTTCGGCAGCCCGGTCGTCATCAACCTGAACAACCCGTTCCTGCCGGCTGGTTTGCGCTCGCAGTTCTGCGCCGCCAACGTCGGTGCCGCGGGCACCTACGTCGCACGCTTCACGGC
>CAJAHV010000439.1 GCA_903939555.1 uncultured Alphaproteobacteria bacterium
CGGCGATCGCGGCACAGGCCGATGCCGTGGCGGCGGGGGCTAGCCGTGCCGATCTGCTCAGCCTGATGCCGGCCGGCGCTGCGCGTAACGCCCTTGATGCGGCGCTCTGGGATATCGAGGCGAAGTCCTCGGGGCAGCGCGTCTGGCAGATGCTTGGCCTGCCGCGGCCGCAGCCGCTGCTCACCGCCTTCACGATCAGCCTTGGTGACCCGGGCAGCATGGCGGCCGCGGCGGCGCTGGCGCGGGGCCGCGAACTGTTGAAGATCAAGCTGGGTGGTGACGGCGGCACCATGGCCGATATCGAGCGCGTTGCTGCGGTGCGCCGGGCGGCGCCCGATGCGCGGTTGACGGTCGATGCCAATGAAGCCTGGGGCGGCACCGATATCGCCCGCACCGCAACGGCGCTGGCGGCGCTGGGGGTCGAACTGATCGAACAGCCGGTGCCGGCGGGGCAGGATGCGCTGCTCGACGGCGTGCGGTCACCGGTCGCTCTGGCGGCGGACGAAAGCTGCCATGACCGCGCCACTCTCGATGCCATCGTCGGCCGCTACAGCCATATCAATATCAAGCTCGACAAAGCGGGCGGGCTGACCGAGGCGCACGCGCTGGTCCATGCGGCGCGTATGCGCGGGCTGGGGGTGATGACGGGGTGCATGCTGTCGACATCGCTCGGCATCGCGCCGGCCTTTCATGTCGCGATGCAGGGCGAATATGCCGATCTCGATGGCCCGTTACTGATCGAGGACCGGCCGGGCGGGTTGAAGTTCGAACATTCGGACGTGTGGCCACCGGGGGCGGAATTATGGGGGTGACGCTGATCGATGCCCTTCCCGGCGAGGCCATCGCGTCAACGGGGCAGGAACGGAGCGGTCACTCTTCGTCGTAGCCCGTCACGCTTTCGAACATCGCCGTCAGCGCGCGGCGTTCTGCTCCGGTCAGTTCGGGGCGCCAGATTTCGAACAGCAGGATGGCGCGGCTCTCGTCCGAATCATTCCAGGCTTCATGCTCGATACTGTCGTCGAAGATCAGCATCTCGCTGGCGCGCACCGTGCGGGTGTCGTTGCCGACCCGCAGCCGGCAGCCATCGGGTACCACCAGCGGCAAATGGCAGATCAGCCGCGTGTTGAGCATGCCGTTGTGCGGCCTGATATGCGTGCCCGGCGCCAGCACTGAAAACAGCACCATCGGTGACCGGCCGGCGATGACCGGGATTGGCAGGCCGGCCAGCGCCGCCATGGTGGCGGGGCAGCGCGCGGCGTTGGCGGCAACGGGTTCGCCGCCCTGCCAGAGGTGAAAGGCGCTCCAGCGCGGATCATCGAGCAAGCTGTGCGGCTTGGCCGGGCGGTCCTTGGGCGCTTCGACATAGGGGGCGAGCCCGGCGCGATCGGCCAGCACGGCGGCGACTTCGGCGGTGATGGCCGGGGCGGCGGCGAGCAGTCCCGGCACCCAGGCAAAGTCGGCGGGTTCGTAGAACGCTCGTTGCGGCAGGCCGGGGAAGTAGAAATTCGTCGGTTCCTGCAGGAACGGCCGGGTCTGGCCGGCAACGATGGCGAGGCTTTCGGCAAAGCGCAGCCCGGCATTGGCAGCATCGATGCCGGCGGCGGCGAGCGCTGTGTCCATGCGCTGGCGGAAGCGTGCCACGGCGGTACCGCGCGCGGCTTCGGCGCGTTGCAGCCGCTCGGTCAGATCGGCCGGCAGGCCCTGCACCCCGGCGGTGGCCGACAGCGCTTGGTCATACCAGTTGACCGCGGCACGATCATCACCGTCGCGGGTAAAGAGTTCACCCTGCATGACCAGCGCATAGGGGTTGCCCGGGTCGAGTTGCAGCACCTGCGCCAGCGCGGCGCGCGCGGC
>CAJAHV010000440.1 GCA_903939555.1 uncultured Alphaproteobacteria bacterium
GCAGTCATCATGGCCGGGGCGCTGGTCTTTGCCTTTGGCGTGCCGCGCATTGCGCCGATCGACTGGCGGGCCAGCGCGTCGTGATCGGGCGGCTCATGCTCGCCGCCATCATGGGGTCGGTGTTGTTCACCCTCATCATCGGCTTCATCAATCATCCGGAGTGGCTTCTGGTACCGCTTGGCCTGATCGGCGCGGTGTTGCTCATCGCCTTCATTTACGGCGCCACAACGGCGGTTAAGCAAAAGCCGTTCCCGGGTGACCAGCTTGACCTGCCGCCGGCAAGCCTGACCCCACCCCAGTCGGCCATGCCCCGTGCGCGGTCGTCGCCGGAGCCGACAACCGTGCACCGCGAAGCGGTCCCGACAACCGTGCCGGGCGATGCCTTGCACACGCCGGGTTATGGCAATCTGCTGCGCTATCGGGCGCTGCGGCGCCTGCCGGCCAACTGGCGTTACCGGTCACCGCGGATGCAGCCGCCAGCGGACGGTTCCCCGCCCGCCTGAACCCGGCCTATTTGCCGCGCGACTTCCGGTGTTCTTCAAGATCGAGCACCGCCGAATCATCCTCGAGCATCAGCCCGAGCCGGCGTGCGACTTCCTGATAGGCTTCGACTTCGCCGCCGAGATCGCGCCGGAAACGGTCCTTGTCGAGCTTTTCGTTGGTCTTCATGTCCCACAGCCGGCAACCATCGGGGCTGATTTCATCGGCAAGGATGACACGCGCGAAATCGCCATCGAACAGCCGGCCGAATTCCAGTTTGAAATCGACGAGCCGGATGCCGATGCCGGCGAACAGCCCGGCCATGAAGTCGTTCACCCGGATCGCCATATCGGCGATATCGTGCATTTCTTCCTGGCTGGCCCAGCCAAAGGCCGCGATATGTTCATCGGTGATAAGCGGATCGCCCAGCGCATCATCCTTGTAATAATATTCGAGAATCGTGCGCGGCAGTTGCGCGCCTTCCTCCAGCCCGAATCGCTTGGCCAGCGATCCGGCGACGACGTTGCGGACAACGACTTCGATCGGGATGATCTCGACCTGGCGCACCAATTGTTCGCGCATGTTGAGCCGGCGGATGAAATGCGTCGGGATACCGATAGTGGCGAGCAGGGTGAACAAATGCTCGGAAATGCGGTTGTTGAGCACGCCCTTGCCGCTGATCGTGCCCTTTTTCTGGGCGTTGAAGGCGGTGGCATCATCCTTGAAATACTGGATGATCGTTCCGGGTTCCGGCCCCTCATAGAGGATCTTGGCCTTGCCCTCGTAAATCTGGCGACGGCGCGTCATGGCTGTCCTCCTGATGGTCGGCCTGGGCTAGCGGACCGGTTGAAACGGCAAAGCCCCGGACACCGGCGAGGGTGCCCCCGGGGCTGTCCGAATTGCCATAGCGCGCGGCGCCATCGCTTACAATGGCGCTGTGCAATGCTAGCAATAGCGCAGTGCACCGCGCTGCCGCACGCGTTTGCGCATTGAACCCGGCGCCCTGTCTCTCTATCTCACTGAACAACTACGCCAGCCGGAGTTCGCAATGACCACCTTCGACGATCGCCAAAAAGCCTTTGAAGCCAAGTTTGCCCATGATGCCGACTTGAAGTTCAAGGTGGCGGCGCGACGCGACAAGCTGGTCGGGCTATGGGCTGCCGGCAAGTTGGGCCTGAGCGGCGATGCCGCCGATGCCTATGCCAAGTCGACCGTCATCGCCGATCTGGAAGAAGCTGGCGATGAAGACGTGGTGCGCAAGCTGGTAGCCGATCTCGATGCCAAGGGTGTCGCCGAAGCCGAAGTGCGTGCCGCTCTTGCCGAACAGGGCGAAATCGCCCGCCGCCAGATCATGGAAGCGATGTAAGATCATGCCGATGGCCGCTGTCGAAATCGAAGCTGCGATCATAGCGGCGCTGCCCGGCGCGGTGGTGGAGATCACCGATCTTGCCGGCGACGGCGATCATTATGCCGCCCGGGTAACAGCCGCACAGTTCGCCGGTCTGCCGCGCGTCAGGCAGCACCAATTGGTTTACAATGCCCTTGGCGGGCGCATGGGCGGCGTGCTCCATGCCCTGCAACTGACCACCATTCCGGCCTGACCCGGATTAACAGGAGTTTCGCGATGACCGACACCATCAAGGATCGTATCGATATTCTGGTCAAATCGACCCCCGTCGTGTTGTTCATGAAAGGCACGCCGATGTTCCCGCAATGCGGCTTTTCCTCGACTGCCTGTGCGATCCTTGATCGGCTGGGTGTCGAATTCGAAGGTGTCGACGTGCTCGCCGATCCGGCGATCCGCCAGGGCGTCAAGGAGTATTCCGACTGGCCGACGGTGCCGCAGCTGTACATCGGCGGCGAATTTGTCGGCGGCTCGGATATCATGATGGAAATGTTCCAGGCCGGCGAATTGACCGCGATGCTGGAACAGGCCGGCGTGCCGCGCGCTGCCGCCTGATCCGGATGGCGATGCCCGCACCCGACCTTTCTGTGGGCAGCATCTGGCAGGCCGTTGTTTCGGAACTGCGTCAGCATTTCTGGACCTTGTTTGCCATCGCCGCGCCGTTCACCCTGCTTGTCGACATGGCGCTGACGCAGTTCGGGCCGCCGCCGCCCAAGGCGATTGGAGACTTCACCCCACGGGTGCTGCTCGGTCTGGTGCTGCTCCCGGCGCTGGTCGGGGTGATCGCACAGTTGGCCGTCGCGCGGATGGCGGCCGTGCCGGCCGAGGTGCCGCGCGCCGCGCTCGCCATGGCGCTGCGGCGCCTGCCGTTTTTTCTGACCGCCGTACTGCTTGTCGCCTGGCCGCTGGGCTTTGCCGGAGGCTTGCTGTTCGCGGTGCCGAGCCTGCGCTGGGCCGCAGCAGTGCTGGTCTTGCCGGCCCTGTATCTCGCCGCCCGGCTTTATCCCATGGTGGCAACCGCCGTTGTCGAGCCGATCGGCCCGGTCGCCATTCTGCAGCGCACTTGGCAGATGACCGCCGGCCGTGGCGGTGCGATCATCTGGTTGATGCTGTTGTCGCTGCTGCTGCTGATCGGCGCCAGCCTGATTGCTGGCGGCGTCGGCAGTGCGCTGGCGTCCGTGCTGACGCTCATCGGGCTGAAACCGATCGGGGTGTTTGCCGCCAATCTTGCCAATGCGCTACTTGCTTGCCTGTTCTCGATCGGCAGTGCGGTGGCGGCGGCTCAGATTTACCAGCGGCTGCATTAGAGTCCCGATTTCGGTCGGGCGGCAGATGCCGCCGGTGCCGATTCGATTTGACGGCAATCGATTCCACAGATGCGGTGTCTGCTGCTTCTACAGCAGCGGTATCCGCGGGGCGGTTTCCGGCGGATAGATCTCCTCGGCGCGCGGATCGGCATAGATTTCCACCGCCCGCGCAAAGGGCCGAAAGCCTTCGCGCTGGTAAAAACC
>CAJAHV010000441.1 GCA_903939555.1 uncultured Alphaproteobacteria bacterium
AAGGTTTCGAAATCACGGGCTTCGCGGAAGTCGCGATAGACGCTGGCGAAGCGGATATAGGCAACCGGATCGAGCGCCTGTAGTCCTTCCATGACCAATTCACCGACCGCGCCAGCATCGATTTCGCTTTCGCCGAGCGATTCGAGTTGGCGGACGACGCCGCTGACCATGCGTTCGATGCGTTCCGGCGCGATCGGCCGCTTGCGACAGGCGATCTCGATGCTGCGCGCGAGCTTGTCGCGCTCGAATATCTCACGCTTGCCGGATTTTTTGACGATGGTCAGTTCGCGCAGCTGGATGCGTTCGAAGGTGGTGAAGCGCCCGCCGCACGCCGGGCATTGCCGGCGACGACGGATGGCGCTGGCATCCTCGGTCGGCCGGCTGTCCTTGACCTGGCTGTCTTCATGGCTGCAAAACGGGCAGCGCATCAGTCTTTCTTTGTAATGGCGCGCAAATAGCCCGCACCGCCGCCCAGCACCGCCCCGATCAAAGTGCCGACAAAGGGCACGATGGTGCCAAGCGCCGCGCCCGCCGCCGCACCTACCGCGATATTGCGGCCGAGCGCATTGGGGATGGTGGTGCGCGTCTGCTCGCTCGCCTGTTTGGCCAGTTCCACAGCCTGCTTGCCGATCTCGGTGTCGCGCGCCTTTTTGCCGAGCCCGCTGTCGGCGAGCTTCTGGCCCATCTCGCTGGCGGTCTGGAAGGCGGTTTCGGTGGCTTCCGCCACTTTCTTGCCGGTGTCGGTCTCGATGAACCTCTTGCCCGCCCCAAGCGCTTCAGCGGCGAGTTTTTCGGCCTTGGCGACCAGATCGTGGGGCTTGCCTTCGTTCATCGCATCGTTCCTCAGCCGTTGGGATAGATCGGGAAGCGCGCGCACAGCGCCCGCACCCTTACATTGACTGCGGCTTCGACCGCGGCATTGCCTTCATCGCCATTGGCAACCAGCCCGTCGAGCACATCAGCGATCATGTCGCCGATGGCGGTGAATTCGGCCTGCCCGAACCCGCGCGTCGTGCCGGCAGGGCTGCCGACGCGGATACCGCTGGTCTTGGTCGGCGGCAACGGATCGAAGGGCACGCCATTCTTGTTACAGGTGATGCCGGCGCGTTCGAGCGCTTCATCGGCCTGGCGACCGTTGAGACCCTTGGGTGTCAGGTCGATCAGCGCCAGATGGGTGTCGGTACCGACAGCGACGACCGCGCAACCGCGCGCCACCAGCCGCGCCGCCAGCGTCTGGGCATTGGCGACGATGCGGATGGCATAATCCTTGAAGTCCGGCTGCAACGCCTCGCCGAACGCAACGGCCTTGGCGGCAATGACATGCATCAGCGGGCCACCCTGCAAGCCGGGGAACACCGCGCTGTTGAACTTCTTGCCGAGCGCTTCGTCGTTGGACAGGATCATGCCGCCGCGCGGGCCGCGCAGTGTCTTGTGCGTCGTCGTGGTCACCACATCGGCGTACGGCAGCGGCGACGGGTGGATGCCGGCGGCGACCAGCCCGGCGAAATGCGCCATGTCGACGAGCAGCTTTGCCCCCACCTTGTCGGCAATCGCCCGGAAACGCGCGAAATCGATGATGCGCGGATAGGCCGAGCCACCGGCGATGATGAGCACCGGTTTGTGTTCCAGCGCCAGCCGTTCAACTTCGTCATAATCGATGAGATGGTCTTCACGGCGCACGCCATATTGCACAGCGTTGAACCACTTTCCCGACATGGCGGGCGCGGCGCCATGGGTGAGGTGGCCACCGGCATCAAGGCTCATCCCGAGGATGGTGTCACCCGGCTTGGTCAGCGCCAGCATGACGGCGCCATTGGCCTGCGCGCCCGAATGCGGCTGGACGTTGGCATATTTACAGTTGAACAATTGCTTGGCGCGCTCGATGGCCAGGGTTTCCACCACGTCCGACGGCGCGCAGCCCTGATAATAGCGCTTGCCCGGATAGCCTTCGGCATATTTGTTGGTGAACACCGAGCCCTGCGCTTCGAGCACGGCGCGCGAGACGATGTTTTCCGATGCGATCAGTTCGATCTGATGCTGCTGCCGGTCGAGTTCCGAGGCGACAGCGGCAGCAACCGCTGCATCGGCGGCGGCCAGCTTCGTATCGAAAAAGCCGGTCGGCAGGGTCTGGGTGACGGCGGGGGTGACGGCGGGGGTGACTGCGGGGTTGCTGCTCATCATCAATCCTTTGCTGGGCCCAGCTTGGCGACACGACCCGCGTGGCGCCCGCCTTCAAATTCGGTGGCGAGAAATTCGGTCACGCAATCACGCGCGACTTCAATGCCGGTGATCCGGCTGCCTATCGCGATGCAATTGGCATCATTATGCAAGCGCGCCAGCCGCGCCATCAGACCTGATGTCACAAGCGCACAGCGCGCGGCGGGGTTGCGGTTTACCGCGATCGAAATGCCGATGCCCGAGCCGCAGATGGCAATGCCGCGCGCCGCCCGGCCATCGGCAATGGCGGCGGCGAGTTTCGCACCATAATCCGGGTAATCGACCGACGCTTCATCCGTCGGCCCAAGATCGAGCACGTCATGCCCGCCGCCGCGCAATTCATCGACCAGCAGCGCCTTGAGCGCATAGCCGGCATGGTCGGACGCAAGGGCAATCGTTTCGGACATACTGTCTGTTGGGCCTCGCAAGCGAATCTGGCCCCGTATCTAGAGGCTGGGGCGTATCGGGGCAATCGAATTGGGTGGGGTATGGCGAGGGGCCGCGACAAGATTTGAGGGCGAGTCGCCGGTCAGCCTTGCGCTGCCTTTTCAGATCTCGGCCCGCCTTGCCACACTGCTGGCAAGCTGCCGGTCAGTATGTGAACCCAACCGATCTGCATTCCCTATTCGAACGTCAGATCGCCGCTGTCCGGTTCGCGCAGATAGCGCGCGATGTCATCCTCCGTCACATCCTCGAAGCGCGCCGGGGACCAGAGCGGATTCTTGTCCTTGTCGAGCAGGACGGCGCGGACGCCTTCGAAGAAATCATGGCCATGGCGTATCTCGCAGACCATGCGATATTCGGTGATCAGCGCATCCTCGATATCGGCATCCTTCGCCATCCGCAGGCCGAGCAGGCTGAGCTTGCACGAGGTCGGTGACATCTTGCGGATGATCGCCGCCTGCGCCTGCGCCCAGTCATCGCCGTCATCGAGGCTGGCGAGGATATCTTCCATCCGGTCATGGCCGAAATGGAAATCGATGCCATCGCGCAAGGCCGCCAGTGTGCCGGGCCCCGGGTCGCCGTGCAGGGTGGCGAGGATGGCGGCGACGTCTTCATCGCTGTCGGCAAGCAGGTCACGCAGCACAGCGAGGCGCTCGGCGGGTACGAAATGCGTCGCGATGCCGGCGTACAGGCAATCGGCCGCCTTCAGCCTTGCGCCGGTCAGCGCCAGCCAGGTGCCGATTTCACCGGGCAACCGTGCCAGCGCATGGGTGCCGCCGACGTCGGGAATGAGGCCGATACCGGTTTCGGGCATGGCGAACAGGGTGCGTTCGGTGACGATGCGGAACGGCCCATGGATCGACAGACCGACGCCGCCGCCCATGGTGATGCCATCGAGGATCGCGACATAGGGTGTCGCCAGCCGCGCGATGGCCTGGTTCATGCGATATTCGTCGTGAAAGAAAGTTTCGAACAACGCCCGGTCCTGCCGACCTTCGCGGCCAAGGATGGCGATGTCGCCGCCGGCGCAGAATGCCTTTTCCCCGGCGCCTTCGATGACGATGCGTTCGACCGCCGGGTCGGCTGCGGCAGCGAACAACGCGCGATGGATGGTGTGCGCCATCGGCAGGTTGAGCGCATTGAGCGCCGCCGGGCGGTTGAGCACCAACCATAGCGCCCGGCCGCGACGTTCGACGAGCACTGCTTCGGGGGTCATCATCTCGGTCATGTCCGCTCCACCATGTTGCCGCCGCCCTGGGGAATTGCGATCGGCACGGCACTGGTTGTCAAACGCGCCAGCAAGGTGCCGGCCTCATCGGTCATATCGGCCTCCATGAAGGCGATGCGCTTGCCGAGCTTGAGGCATTTGGCATCGACGAACAAGGGCGCGCCCGCCTTGGCCGGGGCAAAGAAGCTGGTTTTCAACTCGATGGTCGGGATGCCGATGCGCTCGCCGGCCTTCACGATCGCGGCAAAGGCGGCGGCATCATCGAGCATGGCGACGACGATGCCGCCCTGCACGCTGCCCATCGGGTTGGTGAATTCCGGGCCGGGCAGATAGCGCACCCGCACCGTGCCGGCTTCGCTGTCGATCGCCAGTATCTCCATGTTGAGCAGCACGCCCGTCGGCGGCACGAAACGGTTCATGCGGACCATCAGTTCGGCATCGGTCATCGCCACAGGGCAGGCCCTCACAATATTTCGGTGGATTCAAGCCCGAACGCTTTAAGCGCCGACACGAGCGCGTCAACATGGTCGTCGGCGCGGGTGAAGATCGCCCGGCCCGGCGGCGCCTCTCCCTGTGCCGCGGCGACGGCCCCCGGCCCGAGCAGATACGCCACCCGGCGCGCGATGCCGGCGGCGCCATCGACAAAGCCGAGCTGCGGCGGTGCCGCTTGCGCAAGTTGCTTCAACAGCAGCGGAAAATGCGTGCAGGCGAGCACCACCGTGTCGAGCCGGTCACCCCCCGGCTGGTCCAACAGCCCGGCGAGTTCGGGCGCGACATCAGCGGCGGTGACGGTCTGCCCGGCCAATTGCGCCTCGGCCAGTTCGACAAGCCGTGCCGAGCCATGGCGCAGCACACGGCAATCGGCAGCGAATTCCGCCGACAGCCGGTCGACATAGGGTTGCCGCACCGTCGCTTGGGTGCCGAGCACGCCAATGACCCGGGTCCGCGAGCGTTCGGCGGCGGGCTTGATGGCCGGCACGGTGCCAACGATCGGCACGTCGAGCACCGCGCGGGCATGACCGAGCGCGATGGTGGAGGCAGTGTTGCAGGCGATGACGATCAGGCGCGGCCGCAAACGTTCCGACAAGCGCCCGAGCAGCGCACAGGTGCGGGTGGCAACCTCGAGCTCGGTCTTGGTGCCATAGGGAAAGCCGGCATTGTCCGCCGCATAGACGACCGGCAGCCCCGGCAAGGCGGCGCGCAGCGCGGCCAGCACCGACAGGCCGCCGACGCCGGAATCAAAGACAAGGATAGGGGCCGTCATCGCTTTGTGGTAACCTACGCCTGATGCCAGGGCTAGACTATCGTCGGCCCAGATCATCGTCGGCCTAGATCATCATCTCGCCGTGCCAGCCGGGGGCGTGCAGCACCAGCCACGCCATGGCGACCAGCCCGGTCGCAGCACCTAGTGTCAGGATGGCGCGCAGCCGCGGATACCAGGGCGGCAGGCCGGGCGACAGCGCATCCCAGACATAGTGCAGCGTCAGCAGCGCCGCCAGCGCCAGCAATTGCAGCGGGCGGGGCAACCCCGGGTACAACAGCAGCGCCAGCGCGGCGAGCGTCGGCAGCATGGCGAATGAGACGGTCAGCAACCCCGGTGCCGGCGTTGCCACTGCCAGCCCCCAGCGCGCCCCGCCAAGGAAGGACAGGATCAGCGCGCCATAGGCCAGCGCGACGAGCGCCAGAGCGCCGCCATGCGCCGGCACCGCCACGGTGAGCAGCGGCGGCGCGAGAAAGGGAATCAGGCCGAGCAGGCCATAGGCGAGAACGATGCGGGGCATGGGGGGTCGGTTCATGGATCGTGTTTGTCGCGCCCCGGCGCTTGTGTCGATGGCGCGGATGGGCGCAGGTTGCAGGCGCTTCGCCGCCGGGGCTATGGTGCAGCGCAATTTATCGGGGAGTGCCGCAATGCCGTTCGTACGTGATGATGTGCAGATGATCCTGGGGATGCTTTCCGCCCAACCCGGGCCGGCGATGCACGAAATGGACCCTGCCAGCGCCCGCCAGATGATGACGATGATGGGCAGCATGGCCGAGCGCCCGCGCCCCGAGGTTGCCGAGCGCCGTGACATCGCCATTCCCGGCCCGCACGGCCACGCCGTTCCCGCCCGCCTGTATCGCGCCACGCTGGCCACCGATGCCGCGCCGGTGCTGCTGTTCTTCCACGGCGGCGGCTGGGTGATCGGTGATCTGGAAATCTATGATTCGGTCTGTGCCGAAATCTGCAACACGCTGGGGATGACGGTCGTGTCGGTCGATTATCGCCTCGCCCCGGAACATCGTTTTCCGGCGGCGACCGAGGATTGCCTCGCCGCAACACGCTGGGTTGCCGGATCGCCCGCCGAGATCGGCCATCCGGTCACCGGCGTTGTTCCGGCCGGCGACAGCGCCGGGGGCAATCTGGCGGCGGTGATATCGCAGGAATTGCAGGGCCAGTTGCCGGTGCCGATCATCGCGCAATGGCTGATCTATCCGGCCACCGACATGACCGAGGAAAAGGGCTCGATGGCCGAGTTCGCCGATGGCTATCTCTTGACCAAGGCGAGCATGGACTGGTTCAACGGCCATTATCTCAGTGCCGAGAGCGACCGGCTGCACCGCTGGGCTTCGCCGCTGTTCACCGAAAGCCTCGCTGGACAGCCGCCGACGCTGGTGTTCACCTGCGGGCTGGACCCGCTGCGCGACCAGGGCCGCGCCTATGCCGGGCGCCTGATCGCTGCCGGCGTGCGCACCAGCTTCCGCGAAGCCGCCGGGCAGATTCATGGCAGCATCACCCTGCGCGGCGCGATTCCATCGGCGCAGGATGATCTCCACGCCTGCCTCAAGGATCTGAAAAACCTGATCGACGAAGCATGAGCACCGCCACCCCCCGCACCCACAAATCCGGCCTGCCCTATCGCCCCGGCGTCGGCGTGTTGCTGATCAACGCCGATGGCCATGTCTTTGTCGGGCAACGGCTCGATTCAAAGCTGGAGGCGTGGCAGATGCCACAAGGCGGCATCGACGAGGGCGAGGACGCGCTGGTGGCGGCGTTCCGTGAGTTGGAGGAGGAAACCGGCGTGCCGGCGCACCTCGCCGAGATCATCGCCGAAACGCCCGACTGGCATTATTACGACCTGCCCGATGACATGATCGGCACGATCTGGAAGGGCCGCTATTGCGGCCAGCGCCAGAAATGGTTCGCCATGCGCTTCCTGGGCAGCGACGTCGATGTCGCGATCGACCAGCCCCACCCCGAATTCAAAGCGTGGCGCTGGGCCGAGGTCCACACGCTGGTCGACCTCGCGGTGCCGTTCAAGCGCGATCTCTATCGGGACATCATCGCCGCGCTGGCAATCTGACTCCCTCCCCCCTGCGGAGAGGGCGAGGGGGAGGGCGAGAGACGCCGAAGTCAGCCCGAGGTGGCGTAGCGCCCTGCGCCCTAGATCAACCCCGCCAGCGGTGAACTCGGGTCTGCGTACCGCCGCTTCGCCATCCGGCCGGCGCGATAGGCCAGCCGGCCGCTCTCGATCGCCAGTTTCATGGCGCGCGCCATCAAAATCGGGTCCTTCGCCTCGGCGATCGCGGTGTTCATCAGCACGCCGGCGCAGCCCAGTTCCATCGCGGCCGCCGCGTCCGACGCGGTGCCGACGCCGGCATCGACCAGCACCGGAACCTTGGCGCCCTCGATAATCATGCGGATGGTCACCGGATTCTGAATCCCAAGGCCCGAACCGATCAGACTGCCCAGCGGCATGATCGCACATGCCCCCAGATCCTCGAGCTTTTTCGCCGCGATCGGATCATCGGCGCAATAGACCATGACGTCGAAGCCATCGCGGACCAGCTCCGCCGTCGCGGTGAGCGTTTCGGCCATATCGGGATAGAGCGTGCGCGCTTCGCCGAGCACTTCGAGCTTGACGAGGTTCCACCCCCCCGCCTCGCGCGCCAGCCGCAGGGTGCGCACCGCGTCCTTGCCGGTGAAGCAGCCGGCGGTGTTGGGCAGATAAGTGAATTTCTTCGGATCGATATAATCGGTCAACATCGGCTGACCCTTGTCGGTGACATTGACACGGCGGACAGCGACGGTGACAATTTCGGCCCCCGACGCTGCGAGCGCGGCGGCATTCTGGGCGAAATCCTTGTATTTTCCGGTGCCGACGATCAGGCGCGAGGCGAATTTGCGCCCGGCAACTTCCCAGCCATCATCATTTTTTGTGTCGTCCTGGCCGCCCCCGACGAAATGCACGATTTCCAATTGGTCACCCTCGGCAAGTTCGACCGCGGCAAAGGTCGAGCGCGGCACGATTTCGAGGTTGCGCTCCACCGCCACCTTGCCGGCATCGAGATCGAGCTCGGCAAGGAGAGCGGCAAGGCTGGAGCCGGGCGCGACGCGGCGCAGATCGCCGTTGAGGACTAGGTTTATCATGCCGCCTTCTATGGCGCGTGGCGCGTCGGGTTTAAAGGGTGACATTTTCTTTCCTCCGCCTTCTCGTCTCCCGTGACAGACGGAAAGCGGTTTATCCCCCGGCGCCGGCACACTCTGGCC
The DNA here is from genome assembly GCA_903939555.1 of uncultured Alphaproteobacteria bacterium. Lineage (GTDB taxonomy): Bacteria > Pseudomonadota > Alphaproteobacteria > Sphingomonadales > Sphingomonadaceae > Sandarakinorhabdus. The sequence goes on from CAJAHV010000441.1 coordinate 8,418, forward strand.
TTTGCCGCCCACATGCCTATACTCCCCCTTATGTCGGCAAATCTCGTCCTCGTCCTCAACGGCCCCAATCTCAACCTGCTCGGCTCGCGCGAGCCGGAAATCTATGGGCATGATACGCTCGACAGCATTGCCGCGGCGCTGGAGGATCAGGCGCTGGCACTGGGGCTGGAGATCGATTTGCGGCAATCCAACCACGAAGGCCATCTTGTCGACTGGCTGCACGAAGCCGGGGCCCGGCGCTGCCTCGCCGTCATTCTCAACGCCGGCGCGTTCACGCATACTTCGGTGGCGCTCCACGATGCGGTCAAGGCAATTGCCGTGCCAGTGATCGAAGTGCACCTGTCGAACCCGCAGGCGCGCGAAACCTTTCGCCACCATTCTTTCATCAGCAGCGTCGCACGCGGCACCATCTGCGGCTTCGGCGCCCAATCCTATGCGCTGGCGCTGGACGCGGCGGCGCGCTTACGGCAATAACGACCCCTTCCGGGGGCAACAGACAAAGGATCAATATGCCTGAAGGCATTGGAATTGCAGTCGATACCGCGCTGGTGCGCGAACTCGCCGAACTGCTCGATTCGAACCATCTGACTGAAATCGAGGTCAAGGATGGTGACCGGGTCATCCGCGTCGTGCGCACCGCCGCCGCGGTCACCGCTTACGCGCCAGCGCCGGCCTATGCACCCGGAGCCGCTGCTGCCCCCGCCGCTGCCGCCGCAGCGGTCGTACCAGCGGCAGATGACTGGAAAAACCACGCCGGGCTGGTGAAGTCGCCGATCGTCGGCACCGCCTATCTCACCCCCGAACCCGGCGCCGCGCCCTATGTCAGCGAAGGCCAGATGGTCGCCATCGGCGATACGCTGCTGATCATCGAGGCGATGAAGGTGATGAACCCGATCACCGCCCCCAAGGCCGGCAAGATTGTCCGCATCCTCATCAGCAGCGAACAGCCCGTCGAATATGACGAACCGCTCATCGTGATCGAATAGGCGCATGGCAATGTTCGGGAAGGTCCTCATCGCCAATCGCGGCGAAATCGCGCTGCGTGTCCATCGTGCCTGCCGCGAAATGGGCATCCGCACTGTCGCTGTCCATTCCACCGCCGATGCCGATGCGATGCACGTGCGATTGGCCGATGAAGCGATCTGCATCGGGCCGCCATCGGCGACCGACAGCTATCTCAACATCCCCGCCATCATTTCGGCGGCCGAGATCGCCCAGGCCGATGCCATCCACCCGGGCTATGGCTTTCTTTCCGAAAACGCGCGCTTTGCCGAGATCGTTGAACAGCACAAGATCGTCTGGATCGGCCCCGACCCCGAACATATCCGCAAGATGGGCGACAAGGTCGAGGCCAAGCGCACCGCTGCGGCGCTCGGCCTGCCGCTGGTGCCGGGTTCCGATGGCCCGGTGAACAGTCCCGAGGAAGCAATCAAGGTCGCCAACGACATCGGCTATCCGGTGCTGATCAAGGCAGCATCGGGCGGCGGCGGTCGCGGCATGAAGGTCATTCCCGATGCCGCCAGCCTGCCTGGCCTGATGCGTCAGGCGCAGAACGAGGCCAAGGCGGCGTTCGGCGACGATACTGTCTACATCGAGAAATACCTGTCTGAACCGCGCCACATCGAATTCCAGGTGTTCGGCGATGGCAAGGGCGGCGCCGTCCATATGGGCGAGCGCGATTGCTCGCTGCAACGCCGCCACCAAAAGGTACTCGAGGAAGCCCCTTCCCCGGCGCTCAACCCCGAACAGCGTGCCGAAATGGGCGAGATCGTCCGTCAGGCGGTATCGAAGCTGAAGTATCGCGGTGCCGGCACGATGGAATTCCTCTATGAAGACGGGAAATTCTATTTCATCGAAATGAACACCCGCCTTCAGGTCGAACATCCCGTCACCGAAGCCGTGACCGGTATCGACCTGGTGCGCGAACAGATCCGCGTTGCCGCCGGCCTGCCGCTGTCGGTCACGCAGGAGCAGATCCGGTTCGAAGGCCATGCCATAGAATGCCGGATCAACGCCGAAGATCCCGTCACCTTTGCCCCCTCGCCGGGCCGGGTGACCGATTTCCACGCTCCCGGTGGCCTGCATGTACGCGTCGATTCGGCGCTGTACGACGGCTATCGCATCCCGCCCTATTACGACTCGTTGATCGCCAAGCTGATTGTCTATGGCGCCAACCGCAACGATGCGCTTATGCGCCTGCGCCGCGCGCTGGAGGAATTCGTCATCCACGGGCCGAAAACCACGATCCCGCTGCAGCAGGCGATCATCGAGGACCCTGATTTCATCGACGGCAATTACACCATCAAATGGCTGGAACGCTGGCTGGCGTCGCGCGCCGAATCGTGACCGCGCCGGCGCTTTCGGACTTCTGCCTCGTCGACGAATGCGTCCTTACCGGCGGCATCAAGGTGGGCTTTCTCTATCGCGAGGACCCCGAACCCGGTGAACCGCATGGCGATTCGGGCTGGGCACTGCGCGGCGAAGCCGGCGACGCCAGCGAAGACGATATCGACGCGCGCGATGTCGCCTGGGTCCCCTTGAGCGCCGTGCTCGCTGTCGATGACACATGGGGCCATCTCATCGCCTCTCCGCCAGGATCAGCCTTCGCGCGCAACCCCAAAACGTGGAAGTTCGAAGCCGTCGATCCCGACGCTCCGTGATTCTGTCTCCCATCTGGCTGCCCGCAACGTTGATGGCCGGTGCCTTGCAGGCGTGGCGGACGGCGGTGCAGCAGCGGCTGCGCGGCACGCTGTCGGTCAACGCCGCCGGCCTGGTGCGGTATCTTTATGGCTTTCCGGTCGCGCTTATGCTGCTCGGGGGCTATCTGCTGGCGCGCGGGGCAACGCTCCCCGCCCTGCCCGCCGCGTTTTTCGGCTATGCAGTGGCCGGCGGTATCTGCCAGATCTTCGGCACCAATCTGCTCATCATGGCGTTCGGCTACCGCAATTTCATCGTCGGCACCGCCTATTCCAAGACAGAAGCCGTGCAGGGCGCGCTGCTCTCGGCCTGGCTGCTCCACGAGGCGCTGACCCCGCTGATCTGGGCCGGCATCGGACTGGGGGTCGCCGGCGTCATCATCCTGTCAACCGGCGGCCGGCGGCTGTCCTGGCGCGAACTGCTTGGCGAAATGGTTCAGCCGGCGGCGCTGTGCGGGCTGGGGGCGGGCTTCGGTTTCGCGATGACTTCCGTTCTGGTGCGCAACGCCACCTTGCAACTGGCAACGCCCGACCTGCTGCTGCGCGCGCTCACAACGCTGGCGGTTACCATGGTGGCGCAGGCGCTGTTGCAGGGCAGCTATGTGACGCTGCGCGAACCCGAACAGTGGCGCAAGGTCGCGCAGACCTGGCGCACCTCGGCGCAGGTCGGCGGGCTGGCTGCGCTTGGCTCGGCGGGCTGGTTCACCGGCTTTGCCACTGCACCCGTCGCGCTCGTCCGCATCGTCGGGCAGGTCGAGGTAATCTTCACCCTGTTGTTCGGGCGGTTTTACCTGCGCGAACCCTTTGGCCGCAGCGAAGCGATGGGGCTGTTCTGCGTTGCCGGCGGGGTCATCCTCGCCTTGCTCGGCAGTTGAAATGACCGCGCCGTTGCCGTCCGTGCTCGATCCCGACACGTTGCTGCGTGCCTATGCCAGTGGCGTCTTCCCGATGGCCGAAAGCGCCAGCAGCCCCGACATCTTCTGGGTGGAGCCCAAGCGCCGCGGCGTGCTGCCGCTTGATGGCTTTCATCTTTCGAAAAGCCTCGCCAAGACGTTGAAGTCGGAACGCTTCACGCTGACGGCGGATCGTGCCTTCGATGCAGTGCTGGCGGCCTGTGCCGCGCCGGTACCGGGGCGCACCGACACGTGGATCAACCCGATCATCGCCACAGCCTATGGCGAATTGCATCGCCGCGGCCAGGCACACTCGGTTGAAGCCTGGGCCGAGGATGGCACGCTCGCCGGCGGGCTATATGGTGTGCGGCTGGGCGGCGCCTTCTTCGGCGAATCGATGTTCACCCGGGTCCGCGACGCCGCGAAAGTCGCGCTGGCGGCGCTGGTGGCGCGGTTGCGCGTTGGCGGTTTCACCCTGCTCGATACACAGTTCCTCACCAGCCACCTTGAATCCTTCGGCGCGATCGAACTGACCGCCCGCGCCTATCAGGTTCAATTGGGCGCGGCGCTCGGGCTTTCGGCGGATTTTTTCGCGCTTGATGGCGATACCGCCCGCTCGCCTGATGGCGCTGCTGCCCGGTCGCCTGAGGGCGCTGCCGCGCGGCCGTTTGAGGGCGCTGCCGCGCGGCCGGCGGCGACGGTTGCCGGCCCGGTTTCGGGAAAGCGCATCACGCAGCTTTTGACCCAAATATCGTAGCGCGGGTGCTCGAGCGGGTGGAGCGACGGACTTTCAGCGAACATCCAGCCTGAAAACACCCGCTTAGCCGGGGCATTGACCATAGTTTCGTCGATGAGCAGGAAGGCGCCAGTCAACCGCTGTTCCCATGGCGGCGTGGTCTCGCAGGTGCGCACGGTCACGCGCAGCGCGGCAAAATCGAACGTTTCGCCGGGATGAAGCGTGAAGGTGCGGCTCTGCCCGGTGCGCTTGTTGATGGCCCCGATGCTGACCAGCCGCTGGGCATTGGGGGTCAGGCCGCGCGCCGGATCGGGGCTGGACGCGGCTTTGGGCGCTGCTTTGGGCGCGACCTTGGAGGTGGCCGGCGGAACCTCGGGAGCCGCAACCACGGCCGACGCCGCAGGCGACACCTGCTGCGCCAGCGCCGGAGCGCCGAGCAGCAGGCCCAGCATCAGGCGCGCCGCCGCGGCCATGACGATCAGCGCGCCGGCGCGGCGGCGGGCGCAGGGGAATTCGCTGCCGCAGGGGTATTCCCCGGCGCAGCGCTGTCGCCCGAACGATTGACGACCGAGCCGATCAGCCCCATCAAATCGGTGGCGCCCGAGGTTTCGGTAATCTCCTCGCCGGGCTTAAGCATCACCGAATCGCCACCTGGCGTCAGCGAAACATAGATGCCGCCGAGCAGCCCTTCGCTGGTGATCGCTGCACTCGAATCGATCGGCAACTGCAGCGCCTTGTCGATGCCGAATTCGACGATTGCTTCATAACTGGCGGGGTCGAGGCTCTGTTTGGTCACGCGGCCGACCTTGATCCCGGCAACCTTGACATCGGTGCCTGCCGACACCCCGGCCACATTGGGGAACCGCGCCGTCAGCATATAACCAGAATCACCGCTGCCCGCCTGGGTGCGGCCATAGGCAAAGGTGACGAAACCGATGGCGACGAGCACGACGACGAGCCCTACCAGCGCTTCGATAATATTTTCTTTGAACAGCGCGCGCATGAGCCTCAGTCCGCAATCTGGTCGGGAGACCAGGCCCGGTAATCGCCGCGCGCCGGGGCACGCTTGCCACCGGCATCGAGACTGCCTGCGGGCAGATAGGCGGCACTGGTACCGGTAGCGTTGGGCGTCCACGGCCGTTCCCAGATGCGCGGGGTGACAGGCGCTTCGGTCGGCGGCAATTTGACTGTCTTGTGCATCCAGCCATGCCATTCAGGCGGGATCCGCGATCCTTCTGGCGTACCGCCATTGTAGATCACCCAGCGACGTTCGCCCGGCTCGCCGGCCTTGCCACTGCGATAATAGACATTGCCTTCACCATCACGACCGACTTCCCGGCCCTGCCGGCGCGTCATGATCCGCGTGCCCAGCCCCGGGCCGTGCCACCAGGTGAAGATATCGAGCAGGATTCCCATGTGCTCCTAGAGCCTGAAATGCGCCGCCAACGCAAGTGGAAGTGCATCCCAGTGCCATATCAGGCCATTTCGCGCTGACTAACAGGCAGGGCAAATTATTGGCGCGCGTCCTTTGCGAAGCGCGATGATTGACGCGTTTGCGGCCGAACGCAGTTGCGCCGGCCCGCAAGGACCGGCGCATCAGCAGGCGGCGGCTGTCAAGCCGCCTTTGGATCAGGCAACCACGACGGTCTTGCGGCGACGGGCGGCAAAGCCGACCATGCCGAAACCGGTGAGCAGCATTGCCCAGGTTGCCGGCTCAGGAACGGCCACGGTCAGGAAGACGTTGTCGAGGACAACACCACGGGCGTTAGCAGGCGCACCCAAAGTGTTGCTGAAGTTGACGCGTTGCGTCGTCCGTGTAGCGATGAAATCATGAGAAACGCGGGTCCAGCCCATGTTGCTCGCCGACTGGCCGACCGGCGTATCAAAGGTAAACTGTGTAAAGCCGGCTACATTGGCAACGCTGACCCGGACGCGTGGATCGGTCGTGGCACTTGGATTGCCCGACAGAGCAAACGACACTCGGTACTTCGTACCGACCGTAAGGCCGGCTACGTTTTGGTAGATGAAGCCACCGGCACCAGAAAGATCGACGCTGTTATTGCCAGCCTGCGCATCATAGGCGTTATTGACCTGGAACTGCTGGTTGGCACCGGTGCCCCACGAGGTCAGTGCCGTCGTGTTGGCGCCAGTGACCTGGATCACGCCGGCGCCGTTGAAGGACAAGGCGGGGTTCACGGTTTCGAACGAACCGTTGTTGATAAGATTGACGGCCTGGACGGCCTGTGCGGAGGTTGCCGAGACCGCCAGCATGCCGATTGCGATTATGGGTACGATGTTTCTCATTGTTGGCCCTTTCATTCTTGCCTAGCCGGCAAGTTCGCCCGCCGTCTGAAGCGTGGTTAACATATGGCCCGAGCCTCTCAACCAAGCAGCGACCCAAATAATTGAAAAGCTGCTCAAAATGGGGCAAAAACTTGCAGAAAATGGTGAATGAAAGCCGATTTTACGTATCCTAAACCTTTTAAATTTACACCGACTTCACCCGGTCGCCGCCGTCCATACGAATCCGGGGCGAACCATGCCGGAACGGCGTATCGACCAGTGCAGGACACCGATGTACGCGGGGCGGAATATGACAGCGGTTGCACAAAGGCGGTGTTGCGGTGGCAAAACAGCGCCGAAAGCCCGGCAAAGCACGAGGCCGTACCGTCAAAACACCCGGCACCGGTACAAAAAGGTGCGCGGGTGGAACTACATGGGTAAGATTGGCAACCAATGGATGGCGCGGCAGCGATACGGAGGGCGAGCGGTGCCAAGATCGAGCCGGCGCGCCAACCGCG
>CAJAHV010000442.1 GCA_903939555.1 uncultured Alphaproteobacteria bacterium
CATGTCGTTGTTACCCTTCTGCTCGTGCGCCAGCCCGAGCGAGCCGGCATAATCGGCTTCCTGGAGGCCGAAGGTCTGGATCATCGTGCCCCAGGCACCATCGGTGATCAGGATGCGTTTGGCGGCTTCGGCGCGGAAGCGAGCGGCGGCCTGACTGGGCATGTTCATGCAGCTATACTCATCATCGGGCGAACGCCGAGCATATGGCAGATCGCATAAGTCAGTTCCGCCCGGTTGAGCGTGTAGAAGTGGAAATGCCGCACGCCGCCGGCATACAAGCGCCGGCATAGTTCGGCAGCGATCGTCGCCGCCACGAGCTGCCGCGCCGCCGGCTTGTCATCGAGCCCGGCGAACAGATGCGCCATCCACGCCGGCACATCGGTGCCACACGGCGCCGCCATGCGTTGCAGATTGGCGAAATTGGTCACCGGCAGGATGCCGGGCACGATTTCGGCGCTGATGCCCGCTGCCGCAACCTTGTCGCGGAAACGCAGGAAGGTGTCGGGCTCGAAGAAGAATTGCGAAATGCCGCGCGTCGCCCCGGCGTCGAGCTTGGCCCTTAGCGCATCGAGATCGGCGTTGGCGCTGGCGGCTTCGGGATGGACCTCGGGATAGACACCAACCGAAATCTCGAAATCATGGCGGCGCTTCAAGCCCGCCACCAGTTCAGCCGACGTCGCATAGCCATCGGGACGCGCTTCGAAGCGGACATCCTTGGCCGGCGGGTCACCGCGCAGCGCGACGATATGACGGATGCCGGCCTGCCAATAGGCATCGGCAATCTCGTCGATCTCGCTGCGGCTGGCGTTGACACAGGTCAGGTGTGCCGCCGCCGGGATCGGCGTATCGCGGGCGATGCGGGCGACGGTGGCATGGGTCCGTTCACGCGTCGAACCGCCGGCGCCATAGGTCACCGACACAAACCGCGGGCCAAGCGGTGTAAGCGTTTCAACCGATTCCCACAGCGTCTGCTCCATTGCCTCGGTCTTGGGCGGGAAAAATTCGAAGCTGATGGCGATATCGCCGGGTAGATCGGCATAGATCGATGGCCTGAGCGCCGGGTTGTCAGACGGGGGGACCATGGTCAGGCAACCTCTCGTTCGAAATTGGTGTCGCGCGTGCCTAACCACAAGGTTACGCCGAGCGCTCGTTCATCGACGGTCGGCGGCGGCAATTGCGCCACCACACGGCCCGAAAGACCTGCCGCAACCAGCCAGTCGATGACCTGGGTGTCGCTGAAGCCAAGGCGGACATGGCGTTGGCGTTCGCGCAATTCCTCGCGCTTGTGTGGCATGAAATCGACGACCAGCAGGCGGCCGGCGGGAGCCAGCAACCGCGCCGCTTCCTGCAGCACGGCCAATGGATCATCGGCAAAATGCAGCACCTGGTGCAGCACCACCGTATCGACACTGCCATCGGCACCGGGCAGCGCATACATGTCCCCGCGCCGCACCTCGGCACGCGGCAGGCCACAGGCTTCGATGCGGCCGCGTGCCAGCCGC
>CAJAHV010000443.1 GCA_903939555.1 uncultured Alphaproteobacteria bacterium
AAGGCAAGGCTTCGGCGCTACGAAACCGGCTTCGAGCCGGCGGTGCTGGCCGAACCACGCCGCATCGTGCGCGGCGTGATCCCTGGCAGCAACGCCTTTGCTGCCGGGCTGCGTGACGGCGACGAGATCGTCGACCCGGTGCCGCAGGATAGCATTCAGGGGGATCAGCTTCGCTTGCTGTCCCTCAAGCTGCGGCGCAGCGAGCGGGTGTTCGAGATCAGCTATCTGCCGCGCGGCGAGGCGGTCGATGTCCTGCAATGGGAGAGGGTGGCGGGCGTGCCCGACCGGTCATGCGCGCTCTAGCGGGATTGCCATCATGGACATGACGCGTCGCCACTGGCTCTCGGCCGTTGCTGCACTTCCCGCAGCCCTGCCTGCAAAGGCAAAAGCTGCGACCGCGCAGGTAACGGCCTTGCCGGCGCGTACCGCCTTCGCGACCACCGATATCGCTTATCTGGACAATGGTTCCCAACATCCGGTCAGCCTGGGGGCCAAGGCTGCGATCGATGCCTATTTCGCCAAGCGCATGCTCGATCCCGCCGCCATGGGCTACAAGCTCGACGACGACGGGCTGCGCGCCAAGTTCGCCCGGCTGATCAACGCCGACCCGGACGAAATCAGCTTCGTCCAGAGCACGACAGCCGGCGAGCAGGCGGTAATCCGAGCACTCGACCTGCCCGACGCCGGCGGTCATGTGGTGACCGAGACGCTGCACTTCTTCGGGTCCTTTGCGCTTTATGAAGACCTGTCGCGGCGCGGCGTCGACGTCAGCTGGGTCCGTGCGGTGAACGGCCGCATCAGGCTTGAAGACATCAAGGCTGCCATCCACAAGGGCACAAAGCTCGTCGCTTTATCGCAGGTCTCGACCGTCAATGGCTTCGAGCATGACCTTAAAGCGATCTGCGACCATGCCCATGCCCATGGCGCGCTGGTCTATGCCGATATCATCCATGCCGCCGGCTGTGTGCCGCTCGATGTCCGGGCCAGCGGCGTCGATTTTGCCGCCTGCGCTTCCTACAAATGGCTCATGGGTGATTTCGGCCTCGGCTTCCTTTATGTTCGCAAGGACCTTCTGCCCCGGCTGACGCGCCGGAATTGGGGCTATTATGGCATTTCGAACTTTGCCACCCATGTCTACCCGCTCGATGCCCCCGGCAATACTGTTGCGGATTTCGACTTCACCTCCGATGCTGGCGGGGCCTTCGCCATTGGCACGCGCTCGCATACGGTGATCGCGCAACTCCACCATTCCCTCGACTGGATTGCCGCGCTTGGCGTCGACGCCATTCAGCGCCATGCCCAAAGCCTGATAGCGCATCTGCGCGAGGAACTGCCTCGGCGCGGGCATGCAATCTACACCCCCGCCGAGGCTCGCACACCGCTGCTGACCGTCGTGCTTCCCGATGCCCGAAAGAAACTTGCCGCTCCGATGGCTGCGGCCAAGGTCAGCCTCACCATGTCGGCAAACCGCTTTCGTCTGACGCCTTCGGTGCATAACGACCATGCCGATATCGAGCGGTTTCTCGCCGCCCTGCCTCGGGCCTGAAGCCCGACACGATCACCACTGACCGGTCAGCATAGTCCGCAAATCATCGTTGAAACGGATCAGGCTCGATTCGACCGAATAGGCCATGTGCCCGCCCTGATAATAGCCGCTGCGCACCCGCGCCGCTGGCCAGTCGTTCTGGCTCAGCAGATAGTCCATCGCCCCCACCGTGGTCTGGGTGTCGTGATAACCATTGCCGACAAAAAGCCGGAAACCCGGTTGCGCCTTCATCAGCCCGGTAATTGCCCGGGCGTAAGGCCAGTCGCCGAAGGGCGTCTTGCTGACGCCCCAATCCCAAGTCTCAAGATCCTTCACGAGCGGACTAGACGCAACATAGCCGTCGCTTTCGACACCGAGTTCGTCGCGCAGATATGTCATCAAGCCTGATTGGTAGGAATCGACGACCGGCTTGAACGGGTCGGGGCCATTTGCCGGCCCGCGATAGCGCGCATCGTTCGTCGCCAGCCTTTCGCCGGGAAACAACCGTCGCTGATAGTCGGTCTTCGTCATCCGCAGCCGCCGCTCCAGCCACTCGGCAGCCGGGATGCCGGTAAACGCGGCCAGTTCATCCGCCACCGCCTGCTGCTGCCCGGCCGCCGCTGTGCCGCCTGCGTAAAGGGCAGCCAGATAGTCGCCGCCTCCAAACGCCCGCGCGTCTGCCATGAAGGTGTCGAAATCGCGGCCGCGGCGGTCGGCCTTGCCATGCCACCAGGCAGCAGCCGCAAGGGTCGGCAGCGACACAGCATAGCTGATGATATTGCCCGGCCGCTGCGCATATTCGATTATGTTCACGGCCTGCCCGAGCAAGATAACCCCCGCCGGCGGTCGCCCAGCAGAAGCCAGTTGCTCGGCTGCGGCTGGCGCGCGCAGCGTCCCATAGCTCTCGCCGAGAAGATAGATCGGTGAGTCTTCGCGGCCATGGGCACGCGTCCAGCCTAGCACGAGCTGCTGCAATTGCCGCGCATCAGCCGCAATCGAGAATTGCGAGCGCGGGTCAACGCCGGGGGCCAGCACGCTCAACCCCGTGCCGGCCGGATCGAAGAAAACAATATCGGCGACGTCGAGCGGCGAATGGACATTGTCCACGACCCGATATGTCGAGGCGGGGGCCGTGACGTCGTCGGGCACGGCTACGCGCTTAGGACCGAGCGCACCCATGTGCAAAATGGCGGACGCCGAAATAGGCCCACCGTTGAAGGCGAAGATGATTGGCCGCACGGCCTTTGCTTTGGCCGCTACATAAGAGACCGCGGTCAGGCTTGCGACTGCCATGCCCTTTTCGTCGCGGGCTTCATAGCGTTCCACGCAGGCGGCGTAACGAACTGTCTTCCCGCCGAAGACGCCTTGTTTCTGCCGCGCCGCAATGATGTCCCCGGCGCAGCCGTCCTGGAGCGCTGCCGCCGTTGGCGCGCTCGAAAGGGCAAGTCCGAGACCAGCGACCATGAGCGCGGGCAGATGCATCGCAATACCTCGATTAAAGCGTCGGTGATCAGTACCAATGGCCAATTTAATGGGCGCGGCCGAAACAGGAAGTCTGGTTTGCCAGCCCAAGCGACCATCTGTGCATAAAAATTCCACTTGCGACCGACGGTGGCAATTCCGTTGTTCAACCCCTCTAATTCGCACGGCCTCTGGGCTGACCCGCTCTTGGCAACGCCGCGCATTTCATGCCCTAAGTGCCGCCCAGCGGAACAAATGATGCAAGCAGGGATGATGCGCCTGCTGTTTTTGCAAAGAAAACGCCCCGAAGGGCCTCTAGGCTCCTGATCAATGCGAAAACCGCTTCGGCGGATCTTGCAACGACAAAAACGATGGCAACGGGGGTCCTTAAGATGCGCATCAAACAACAGCTCGGCTTTGCATCCGCAACGGCGCTGGGTCTCGCACTCGCCGCAACCTCCGCCGATGCCCAGGAAGCCAAGCCGGATGCAATCGCCGCAGCCGCCGAAGCAAGCGACGAGGCCATAATCGTGACCGGCTCGCGCATTCGCCGCGCGCCTACAGACACTTCAATGCCGCTTACCTTCATCAACCAGGAACAACTTACCGAGCGCGGTTTCATCAGCGCGGCACAGGCGCTCAACAACGATCCCTCGCTCACGCCCCAACTTGGTCAGGCCAATGGCGGCGGCGGCGGCAGCGGCGCGGCCGTCCAGGCGCCCGCCCTGTTCGGTCTCGGCACCGGCCGGACCCTGTCGCTGGTCAATGGTCGCCGGATGGTCACTACCACATCGGGTCTCGGCGACTCGCAGATCGACGCCAATGTGATTCCGATCGGGCTTCTCAGCCGGGTCGAAATCGTCAAGGCCGGCGGTGCGGCTGTCTATGGCTCGGACGCGATCGCCGGCGTCGTCAACTATGTGATGAAGCGGGATTACGAAGGTGTCGAGGTCGACGCCCAGTCCAGCCTCACCTCCCGCGGCGATCTCCCGATCTACAGCGCCCGGCTGACCGCCGGCACCAATTTCGGCGGCGGGCGCGGCAATGTCGCCATCAACGTCGAATGGTCTAAGGCCGATGCGTTGCCGTTTGGCTCGCGTCCGACAACAGCGTTGTCACGCATCACGGTTCCGAACGCGGCCGATACGGGCCCCAATGACGGGATCCCGTCAATCCGCGAACAGCTCGGCGCGCGCTTCTGGCCGTTCAACGCCAATGGCGTCATCTTCCAGACGCCCGCTCCGGTCACCAGCTTTATCCGGGGTCAGTTCAATCCCGATGGAACGGTGGCGAGCTACAATCCAGGCATCACGCGCGGTGTTCCCTTTGCCGAAGGCGGCGACGGTTTCCCCTATGTGAACCTGGTCGGCACCCTGCGCAGCA
>CAJAHV010000444.1 GCA_903939555.1 uncultured Alphaproteobacteria bacterium
AGTGGCAAGCTGAGCCGCTCGAAGGCGCGTAGCCAGTATCTGTCGGGCGAGATTCAGCCGTTCGATGTGGCGGCGTAGTCGCAGCGCGGCCAGCGCGCAGCGCAGCAGCGCGCGGGCTCGCGCAAGACTGGACGGCGGGCCGAGGTGGCCTTGGCGCCTCGAACCCGAGCGACGTTGGCATGGGCTTTGCCCATACCCCTCGTTTCCTTTTGCGATACACTGGCAATGACCATCGCGATCACCGGTGCCACCGGCTTCGTTGGCAGCCGGGTAGCCGCGTTGGCCGGCACCCCGCTGCACGCCCTCGCCCGGCGGCCGCAGCCCGACCGGCCGGGTGTGGCCTGGATCGCCGGTGACCTCGCCGATGCCACAGCGCTCGCCGGCCTCTGCACCAGCACCAGCGCCATCATCCACATCGCCGGCATCGTCAACGCCCCCGACCGCGCCGGTTTCGACGCCGGCAATGTCGCCGGCACCGCCGCCATGCTGGCCGCCGCGAAAGCCGCCGGCGTGGCTCGCTTCGTCCATGTCTCGAGCCTGGCGGCGCGCGAGCCGCAGCTGTCGATGTATGGCGCCTCCAAGGCCGAGGCCGAAGCGCTGGTGATGGCCAGCGGCCTTGATTGGGTGATCGTGCGGCCGCCGGGCGTCTATGGGCCCGATGATCGCGAGATGCTCGATATCTACAAGCTGGCGGCGCGCGGCGTTTATGTGGCGCCGCCCGGACGCATGTCGCTGGTCCATGTCGATGATCTTGCCACGGCCTTGCTGGCGCTCGCCGCGGGTGGACCGTCACAGCAACTGCTCGAAATCGATGATGGCGCCGCTGGCGGCATTTCCCACGCTGAATTTGCCCGTGCCATCGGCACCGGCCTTGGCAGGCGCGTGCGGGTCGTGCCCCTGCCGCTGTCGATGCTCCGCCTCGCCGCGCGCCTTGGCGTGTCGGCCAAGCTGACCCGTGACCGTGCCGCCTATATCGCCCATCCCGACTGGGTGGCACGCGGCGGCAATGCGGCGCTGGCAAGGCTGTGGGTGCCGCAGATCGGTCTTGCCGCCGGGGTGGCCGACACGATCGCCGGTTATCGCGCCAAAAGCTGGCTCTAGCCCAGCAGCTTGGTCAGCACGAACACCCCGAAGGTCAGGATCAGGCCGATGATGAACACCTGGTACGCCAGCGACAGATAGCGGTATTTCTTGTGCTTCAGCACTTGGCCGAGCTGATAGACATCGCGCGCCATCGCCTGGCGGATGCGGGCATCGTTGCAATTGATGATATCGAGTTCGGCGACGAATTCGGCCTCGGACAAGTTGGTGAAGGCGCCGAAGAACAGGATGTTGGGTGGCATCGCCGGGCCCTTGGGCTTGCGGGTGCCAAAGGCCGGCACCACCGCCAGCATGCACAAAATGGCGGCCAGCGATGATGACGCCGCGAGCGTCAGCATCGGCGGCGTCATCGCGCTGCCCTCGCGTACCACCAGCGCAAAGATCACCGAATTGACCCCGATCAGGATATTGGCCTTCTGATCAGCCATCGCCGACAGCGAGACGTGGTGCGCCTGCATGGTGCGCAGCAGATGGATGGCATTGGGGTGTGTTTCGTCTACGGCTGGTGCAGCCGTGACCCCCGTGTCGGTATCGATGTCTGTGTCCATTTCGCCCCCGATTGTGGCAGTACCATCACACTGCAACGTCACAAACTGCAAGCCCCGCGTTGCGGCGCACTTGGCCCCGCTTTGGCCATTTTGTGCTGCCAAAGCGCTGTTCCTGCCATAATGAGCGGCGCCACGGCGCCACCGGGAGTGATGATGACCGCACCTGCCACCGATCGGGCCTCTGTCTATGACCGCATCATCGAGTTGATCGAGCCGCTGAACCCCAAGAAGGTTGCGCTGGCCGAACACACCAGCTTTGCCGGCGATCTGGAGATGGATTCGCTCACCGTCATGGATCTGGTCGCCAGCATGGAAGACGAATGGGACATCGTCATGCCGTTGAACATGCTCCCCGATCTCGAAACCGTCGGCCAGGTCGCCGATGCAGTGACCAAGCTGGTGTCGAAATGAGCGATCTGTTTTCCAAGTTCGACAATCTCATCAACGAGCGCGCCGACCTGCTCGCCAAGGGCGTGCGCGATCCGTTCGCCATCGTCATGCAGGAAGTGAAGTCGCCCACCGTCGCGATCATCGACGGCAAGGAGACCATTCTGCTCGGCACCTATAATTACATGGGCATGACCTTTGATCCCGATGTCATTGCCGCCGGCAAGGAAGCGCTGACCAAGTTCGGCGCCGGCACCACCGGCAGCCGCGTCCTCAACGGCACCTACCAGGGCCATAAGGAATGCGAGGACGCGCTCAAGGAATTCTACGGTACCGAGCACGCCATGGTGTTCTCGACGGGCTATCAGGCCAATCTCGGCATGGTGGCGACGCTGGCGGGCAAGGGCGATTTCATCATCCTCGATGCCGACAGCCATGCGTCGATCTATGATGGCTGCTATCTCGGCAATGCCGATATCGTGCGCTTCAAGCACAACAGTGTCGAAGACCTCGAAAAGCGCCTGCGCCGCCTGCCGCCCGAAGCCGGCAAGCTCGTCATCCTCGAAGGCGTCTACTCGATGCTCGGCGATATCGCGCCGCTGAAGGAACTCGTGGCTGTTGCCAAGGCGCATGGCGCGATGGTGCTGGTCGACGAAGCCCATGGCATGGGCTTCTTCGGTGAAAATGGCCGGGGCGTCTATGAAGCGGCCGGCGTTGCCGATGATGTCGATTTTGTCGTTGGCACTTTTTCCAAATCGGTTGGTACCGTCGGCGGCTTCTGCGTTTCGAACCACCCCAAGTTCGAAATTCTGCGCCTCGTCTGTCGCCCCTATACCTTTACGGCATCGCTGCCGCCCGCCGTGGTGGCCTGTGCCGCGACCTCGATCCGCAAGCTGATGCACGCCGGCGACAAGCGCGCCCGCTTGTGGGACATGACCCGCAAGCTGCACGGCGGCCTGAAGGCGCGCGGCTTCCGTCTCGCCACCGAAACCCCGGAAAGCGCCATTGTATCGGTGCTGATGCCCGACCAGGAAACCACGGTCCGCATGTGGCAGGCGATGCTCGAACTCGGCGTCTATGTGAACATGTCGCGGCCGCCGGCGACACCTGCGGGCGTGTTCCTGCTGCGCTGTTCGCTGTGTGCCGAACATTCAGCGGCACAACTCGATACCGTTCTCGAACGTTTTGCCATGGCCAGCGCGGTGGTCGGCCTGTTCGCCGAAGCGGCTGAATAGGCAGGCTTGCAATTCTGGACTGACCGGTCCTAAAATGCAGGCATGGCACGTCCGATAGCTTTTGATCGCGATATTGCGCTGCAGGCGGCGATGCGGCTGTTCTGGCAAAAGGGCTATCAGGCGGCAGCCTTGCCCGATTTGCTCGCCGCGATGGCGATCAGCCGCAGCAGTCTGTACGCGGCCTTTGGCGACAAGCGGCACTTGTTCATCGCCTGCCTCGACCGCTTTGCCGAAACAACCCGCGAAATCCTGTCCCGGGCCCGTGCCACCCGGCCACCGCTGGCGGCGTTGCGGCACTTCTTTGACCGCAGCTTTCAGGCTGATCATGCCGACGCCGCGCTGGGGTGTCTGCTGGTCAGCACCGTCACCGAACTTGCCGGCGTCGATGACGATCTTGTTGCCATTGCCAGCGCGCATCTTGCCCGCATCGAAACCGATTTCGCCGCTTGTCTGGTCGCCGCCGGCCGGCCCTCGGCGCGTGCCGCCGAACTCGCCAGCTTCCTGATGCTGGTGAACGAAGGCCTGCGCGTCGGCAGTCGCCGGCCATTGCCGCGCCACGACCATCTCGCCCGTATCGAAACTGCCTTTGCCCTGTTGAAGGACGCCGCATGACCAGTGCCCCGCTGCCCAAGAAATTCGCCACGGTGAACGGGCGCCGCATCGCTTATGCTGAGGCTGGGAGCGGCGCGCCGATCGTGCTGCTGCACGGCAACCCGACGTCGAGTTATCTGTGGCGCAATGTCATTCCGCATCTTGCCGGGCTGGGCCGGGTCATCGCGCCCGATCTGATCGGCCAGGGCGATTCTGAAAAGCTGCCGGCATCGGCGGGTCCCGGGCGCTACAGCTTTGGCGTTGCCTATGACTATCTCGCCGGCCTGCTCGAAACGCTTGGCATTGAGGACCGGGTAACGCTGGTCGTTCATGATTGGGGCAGTGCGCTGGGTTTCCACTGGGCGCGCAACCATCCCGACAAGGTGCGCGGCATCGCCTATATGGAGGGCATCGTCTGCCCGATTGCCACCTGGGACGATTGGCCGGTGGCGGCACGCGGTATCTTTCAGGGCTTTCGGTCGGCCAAGGGCGAGGATCTGATCCTCAAGCGCAACATGTTCATCGAGGCGGTGCTGCCGTCATCGATCATGCGGCAACTCGATCCGGCGGAGATGGATCAGTATCGCGCGCCATTCCTGACCGAGGATGACCGGCAGCCGACGCTCGACTGGCCGCGCCAGATCCCCATCGGTGGTGAACCCGCCTCGATGGTGGCGCTGGTGCAGGCCTATGCCGACTGGCTGGCGTACAGCCCTGTGCCCAAGCTGTTCATCAATGCCGAGCCGGGCTCGATCCTGGTCGGCCCCCAGCGTGAATTCTGCCGCACCTGGCCGAACCAGACCGAGGTGACCGTGGCGGGAACGCATTTCATCCAGGAAGATTCGCCCCATGCCATTGGCGAGGCAGTCGCTGCCTGGCTGCAACGCCTCGATTGAAGGAACTCCGCATGACCGACATTGCCGTTTATGTGATCGCCAATCTGGTGGTTACCGATGCCGAATCCTATCGCCTGTATGAAAAAGGCTTTTTCCCGCTGCTCAAGCGCCATGGGGGCAGCTTCATCACCTATGATGATGCGCCGCATAATTTCGAAGGCAGCGCGCCGCGCCCGGGCCGGATGATCATGTTCAGCTTTCCCAGCGAGGCAACGGCGCGCGGCTGGTATGATGATGCCGATTATCAGCTATTGTCGGACCATCGCCGCAAGGGCACGCGGCTGGAGTTTCTCACCATGGTGCGCGGCCTGCCGCCCCGCAGCTAGCGGCGTCCGCTACTGCCGATTGGCCGAAAATGCCCCGAGGCTGTTAATCCAGCGGTTTGACCGACAAGCCGCGGCGATAGTTCATGATAATGCGCAGCGGCGTCACCCCGGCGCCGAAACTGACCAGCGTTTCCTCCGGGTTCGGCTTGGCCAGCTTGAGCCGGGGATTGGCCGAAAGGCCGATGCCATCCGACCAGACCGACAATTTGCCGTCCGTGTTGCGGTCATGCAGCGCGACGATGGCATAACGGCCCGGGCCGGGCAGGGTCAGGCACACGGTCATGTCGCCACCCGCCGACATCGGCACATCGTGGCGGCGCAGATATTTGCCGCTGGCGAGGAATTCATCCTTGGCACCGGTATAGTTCTGGATGCGCAACTGGCCGCTGCGATCCTTGAAACCATGGACGGTGACCAGCGCTGCGCTGCCATCGGCGCCCGGCCGGCAGGCCGCGGTGTCGCCCAGCACTACCGGCCCCTGCGCCAGCGCCGGGGCCGCCAGTGGTGGCAGCAGGATCGCGCCGACGACAGATATCGCCCGCATGCGTGATTTTGCCATGACCTTGCTGCTTCACCGGGCTATAGAGTGACGACGCGTCGGACGGCAGCCAACCAGCCGACAATTTCAGCTATGGTGAAGGCTTGCGGCGAAACTTAGGCGCGGCAGTGTCGACATCAAGGGACGGAACCGGAAAAGCCCACCTTGATCGTCCTCACCCGCTTTGACCGTTATCTTGCCCGGTTGATCATCGTGCCGCTGTTCGCGTCGCTGGTCATCGCCGCGATGCTGTTGCTGCTTGATCGCATGCTGCGATTGTTCGATTTCGTCATGAACGAAGGCGGGCCGGTCAGCGTCGTATGGCGCATGCTGGGCAATCTGTTGCCCGAATATCTGTCGCTCGGCATCCCGATCGGGGTGATGATGGGCATCCTGATGGCGTTCCGCAAACTGGCGCTGTCGTCCGAACTCGATGCGCTGCGTGCCGTCGGGATCAGTTATAACCGCCTGCTGCGCGTGCCCTTCCTGTTTGCCATCTTCTTTGCGCTGGTCAATTTCGGCATCGTCGGCTTTTTGCAGCCGGTGTCGCGCTATGCCTATGAGAATCTGCGCTTTGAACTGCGTTCCGGGGCGCTCGGCGCGTCGATCAAGGTCGGCGAATTCGCCAATCTCGGCAAGGGCATGACCTTGCGCGTCGAAGAAAGCCAGAACCAGGGCGCTGATCTGCGCGGCCTGTTCGTGCGCGCTCAGGGCAAGGACGGGCAAAGCGTTGCCGTTACTGCGGCGCAAGGCACTTTCCTGTCGACCGACGACCCCGATGTCATCCTGCTGCGGCTGAAGAACGGCACGCTGGTCCATAGTGCCACCGCCGATGGCGTGCCGCGCGTGCTGTCGTTCGATCAGCACGACCTGCCGGTCAACCTGCCGGCTATGACCAATTTCCGCAAACGCGGCGAAGGCAATCTGGAACGCACCTTGCCCGAACTGGCCGTCGCCGTGGTCAACGACAAGCTTGGCGCCGAAGACCGGCGCAGCGCGTCCGCCACCTTCAACCGCCGGCTGGTGCAGTGCCTCGTCATGTTCACCCTGCCGTTCCTGGCCGTTGCGCTGGCGGTGCCGCCCAAGCGTTCGACCTCGGCCCTGGGCGTGTTCATCAGCATCATCGCGTTGGTGACGTTCCACAAGCTGACCGAATATGGCGAACGCATGGGCCAGATCGGCCGGGTCGATCCGGTGCTGTCGCAATGGGTGCCGTTCCTCGGCTTCTTCGCACTGGTGCTGTGGCTCTATCGCATCCTCGCCTATGTGCCGGGCGGCCAGCCGATCGGCGCCCTCGACCGGCTGGCGACGCGGATCGGTGCGGCGGCATCGGGGTTGGCGGCGCGTTTGGTGCGGCGCGAAAACTGGCGCGATGACGCGCTGTCGGCGGGTTGAAAATGAAGCTTTTCCCCTCCCGCACCATTGCCTGGTACACGGCGCGGATGTTCCTTGTCCGCACAATGGCATTTCTGTTCGGGCTGATCGTCATCCTCGAATCGCTCGATCTGCTTGGCGAATCGGGCAAGATTCTTGCCGCCGCCGGCAATTCCGAATCCGATCTGTGGGTCTATGTCTCGCTGCGCGTGCCGCAACTGGTGCAATTATTCCTGCCTTTTTCGGTGCTGCTGGCCACGTTGGTGACGCTGGCGACGCTCAACCAGAACAGCGAAGTCGTCATTTTCAAGGCCGCCGGCATTTCAGCGCACCAGATCCTGGCGCCGCTGTTCATCGCCGCGCTGGCCATCTCGATAGGCAATTTTGTCTTCAACGAACGCATCACAACGCGCGCCACCCGGACACTGAAGGTCTGGCAGGACAATGAATATCGCCACACCCCAGCCGAAAAGAAGCCGCTGACTGAAAGCTGGGTGCGCGGCGGCGACGATCTGTTCCGCGCCACCGCCGTCACCGGCACCGGCGCCGCCACCCGGCTCGACGGGGTGACCATCTACGACCGTGCCGATAACCGCCTGTTGCGGGTGGTGATGGCCGATACTGCCCGCCCCGGCGCCGGCGGCTGGCAATTGACCGGCGTCAGGGTCTTCGACGTGGCGCGCGGAACGCTGACCCGGCTGCCTGTCCTGGCCTTTGCCAGCAGCGTCGTGCCGCGCCAGTTCACCACCGCCAGCATCAACCCGGCGTGGATGCCGCTGTGGGAGCTCTGGCCGCAGATCGCCGAGCAACGCGCCGCCGGAAAGCCGGTCGACACGCTGGTCGCGGCGGCGTGGCACAAGGTTTCGGGGCCGTTGTCGACCGTGCTGATGCCGCTGCTCGGCGCGGTGGCGGCCTTCGGGCTGGCGCGTTCAGGCCGGCTGTTCGTGCGCGCCGTGATCGGCATGTTCCTGGGCTTTGCTTTTTTCGTTGCCGATAATTTCATGTTGGCGATGGGCAATTTCGGCACGGTGCCGCCGCTGATGGCGGCCTGGGCGCCGTTCCTGCTCTTCCTGCTCATCGGCGAAGCGGTGTTGATCCGTACGGAGGAGTGAAGCGTCCCAAATTGGCCGCAATG
Organism: uncultured Alphaproteobacteria bacterium; assembly: GCA_903939555.1. Lineage (GTDB taxonomy): Bacteria > Pseudomonadota > Alphaproteobacteria > Sphingomonadales > Sphingomonadaceae > Sandarakinorhabdus. Next base: position 8,132 of record CAJAHV010000444.1, read on the forward strand.
GCGCATTACGCCACGCGGGCAACAAGGGGTTTCCGGGTGATTTCCAACGCTTTCACGGTCGGCTGGTGCGCATGACCGGCCTGACCATCCAGCCCGTCGAAACTGCCGCCGACCGCGAACGGTTCATCGATCTGCCCTATCGGCTCTATGCC
>CAJAHV010000445.1 GCA_903939555.1 uncultured Alphaproteobacteria bacterium
CCGCGCCTTTCGCGCCCTGTGGAAACGCGCCTATTCCAAGGCGTCGGAATGGCTGGGCGCCGTGGTCTATGAAGATCCCTGGCTCGCCGGCGGCCACAATGGCCTGTCGAATGCCGAAGACCCGCGCGCCCCGCAGGACCCGTTGCCGCGCGTGCGCGAACTGCGCGCCACGATGCGTGAAGCCGGCATTGCCGATTCGGTGCCCATCATCATGGCCGGCGGCGTGTGGGCCTTGAACGAATGGACCGACTGGATCGGCAACCCCGAGCTTGGCCAGATCGTCTTCCAGTTCGGCACCCGCCCGCTGCTGACCCAGGAAAGCCCGATTCCCGAGGGCTGGAAACAGCGACTGATGACCCTGCACAAGGGCGACATCCTGCTCCACAAATTCTCGCCCACCGGCTTTTATTCCAGCGCGGTGCGCAATCCGTTCCTGCGCAACCTCGAAGCCCGTTCGGAACGCCAGATCGATTTTTCGACGACCATGACCGACGATCAGCCGTTCCTCCTCGATGTCGGCGTTGGTCGCAAAAACTATTTTGTCAGCCGCGACGACCTGTTGCGCGCCCGCGAATGGTTCGGCGCCGGCTTTACCGATGCGTTGAAGACCCCCGACAATACGCTGGTCTTCGTCAGCGCTGCCGAAAAGCAGGTGGTGCGCAAGGACCAGTCCGATTGCATGGGCTGCCTGTCGCAATGCGGTTTTTCGAGTTGGGCCGACAATGAGACCAACACAACCGGACGGCTCGCCGATCCGCGCAGCTTCTGCATCCAGAAGACGTTGCAGGACATCGCCCATGGCGGCGATACCGAGCAGAATCTGATGTTCGGCGGCCACAGCGCCTATCGCTTCGCCACCGATCCATTCTATTCAAACGGCTTCGTGCCGACCGTAAAGCAGCTTGTCGACCGGATCATGACCGGCGCCTGACCGGCACGACAGCGCGCCGGCGCCGGGCGCTACGCCCAGCCCTCCAGCACCTGATCCGGCGGGCGGTGGCCATCGAACCACACGCGGATATTGGCGATGACCTTCTCGCCCATCGCTTGGCGGCCCTCGAACGTCGCGCTGCCCATGTGCGGGATCAGCACCACACCGGGCAATTCCATCAGCCGGGGATCGACAGCCGGTTCATTCTCGAAGACATCGAGCCCGGCGCCAGCAATCTTGCCCGCCGCCAGCGCTTCGCACAGGGCGTTTTCGTCGACAATCTCACCGCGCGCGGCGTTGATGATATAGGCTTGGCGCTGCATCAGCGCGAATTGCTTCGCCCCGATCAGGTGATGAGTTTCAGGCGTATGCGGGCAATTGATGGTGATGATATCGACCCGCGCCAGCATGGCATCGAGATTGTCCCACCATGTTGCTTCGAGTTCGCCCTCGACCTCGGCGGGCAGGCGGTGGCGGTTGTGATAATGCACCGTCAGGCCGAAACCCCTTGCCCGGGTCGCTACGGCGCGGCCGATGCGGCCCATGCCGATGATGCCGAGCCGCTTACCGGTGATGCGATGGCCAAGCATGCCGGTGGGCGACCAGCCGCGCCATTCACCGGCCCGCAGCAGCTTTTCACCCTCGGCCAGCCGGCGCGGCACAGACAAGATCAGCGCCATGACCATGTCAGCGGTATCATCGGTCAGCACCCCGGGGGTATTGGTGACCACGACATTGGCCGCCCGCGCCGCCGGCAAGTCGATATGATCGGTGCCGACACCATAATTGGCGAGCAGCTTCAACCGCCCCACCGCACCCGCCGCTGCCATCACCGCCGCATCGATGCGATCAGTCACCGTGGCGACCAGCACATCGCAGCGCCCTGCTGCCGCCGCAAGTTCATCCTGGCTGAAGGCGATGTCACCAAGGTTCAGCTCGACATCGAACAGTTCCGCCATGCGGGTTTCAACCGCCTGCGGCAGTCGCCGTGTGACGATGACCTTGGGACGAGGGCGCGGCGTGGTTCCAGACATACGCAAAGGGTTGCCCCGAGCCGCCGGGTGCGTCAAGAGATTGGCGTGCGTAAATCAATTATCCCTGCCCTGTTTGCCGTCATCGCTGCCAACGCCACACCCGTTGGCGCGGCACTCGAGGAACGCGCCGATGGCACCACGACCTATCCGGTGCCACGCTTTGTCTCACTCAAATCCAATTCGGCAATGCTGCGCTCCGGGCCGGATGACCGACGTTTCCCAATCCAGTGGGAATACAAGCGGCGCGGGCTGCCGATCGAAATCATCCGTGAATATGGCATCTGGCGGCAGGTGCGTGACCCTGATGGCACCATCGGCTGGATGAATAAATCACTGCTTACCGGCGAACGCACCGGCTTTGTCACCGGCAGCATACGCACACTATACACGTCGCCCGACCTGCAATCACGCGTCGCCTGGCGAATCGAACCCGGCACGGTGGTGACCATCACCCTGTGCGAAAATGTCTGGTGCCGCGTGTCGAATGGCGGTCGTTCGGGCTATATCCTGCGCAACCAGATCTGGGGCACATACCCCAATGAAGCGATTGCCGGCTGAATCAGCC
>CAJAHV010000446.1 GCA_903939555.1 uncultured Alphaproteobacteria bacterium
GGGCGGACTTATTTCCAGCGCCACATGGATTTTGTGCGTGCGAACGGTTTTGCCGCAGTGTTAAAGCGCGCCCCCGAGAAGCGCAGTTTCTGGGAAGACGCGGAGATCGGCCCCTGGGGGGCGCCGACGGTGCATGACGTGGAATTCGCCGCCGCTTACGTCAAGCAGGACATGGATCGTTATTTCAAAGTCTGCGAGCAAACACGGGATGCGCTGTTCAATGACACCCAGTTTTCCGGCGCCGGCCCCGCGGCGCTGATGAAAATGGACATTCCGACGCTGATCCTATCCGGCAACGATTCCTCGCACGCGCATTCCGCGTCCTGGGCGACCAAGGAGCTGATGCCTGACGCCGAGTTGTGGGATGTGCTGCCGCCGCACCAGAATGGCCAGAACACGCTGGAGCAGATTCTCAAATTCAAGTCCAGGCTCGGGCTGTAACCAGAACCATATACGGAGTTAAAAATATGATCATGCAAAAAACCGCAATCGCTGTTTCTCTGCTGTTGGCGAGTGGCAGCGTATTCGCCGCGCAAGCCAAGGGTGGTGGTGATTTTCCGACGCGTCCGATCCGCATCGTCGTCGGCTTCACCCCCGGCGGCCAGCCGGATATTTTTTCACGCCTGATCGGCGGCAAACTGGGCGAGGCGCTCGGTCAACCGGTGGTGGTGGACAATCGTCCCGGCGCCGGCGGCGCGATCGGTACCAAGATCGTCGCGGACTCCACTCCCGACGGCCATACGCTGCTCGGCGTTTCGTCCTCGCATGTCATTGCACCGGCGGTACGCAAGCTGAACTACGATCCAATCAAGGATTTTGCCGGCATCACGCAGATGTACAGTTCGGCTTATCTGCTGGTGGTGCCGCCGGCCCTCGGCGTCAAATCGGCCCGTGATCTGATCGCGATGGCGAAGGCCAAGCCGGGCGCCCTCAACTTCAGCTCCGCCGGTGCCGGTAGCGGCACCCATTTCGCCGGCGAGGTGTTCAAGGATGCGGCAAAAATCGATGTCGTGCATGTGCCGTACAAAGGCATCCCCGAGGCGCTGAACGACACCATGACCAACCGCGTGCAGTTTTTCATGGCACCGGTCGCTTCATTGGCAAGTCTGGTGCGCGACGGGCGGCTGGTCAGCCTGGGCGTGACCTCGCTGAAACGTTCGACGGTCTATGCGGATATCCCGACGCTGGCGGAATCGGGCCTTCCGGGTTTCGAGTTTGAATCCTGGGGTGGCATGGTGGCACCGGCGAAAACGCCGCGTCCGATTATCACAAGGCTCAATCGCGAAATCGCCACAGCGCTCGCTGCGCCGGATACCCAGCAACGCATGCGCGCACTGGGTGCCGAGCCGGTATCGACCACGCCTGAAGCCTATGACCTCCGGATCGCCTCCGAAATCGCCAAAATCGGCACCATCGCGCGTCGCGCCGGCATCACGCCACAATAATCAATAGCGGAAACATTCATGTCCAATGCGCTGTTTCTCGACGAGGCCTGTGTCCGGCAACTCGTCACGATGGAGGACGCCCTTGCGGCGGTAGAGGAGGTTTTCGGCGCACAGGGCCGTGGCGGAGTTTTCAATGTGCCGCGCGTGCGCGCACCGGTGAAGGGTGGAACGCTGCGTATTACCGCGGCGGTGCTGTCCTATCGCGGCTATTACGGCGTCAAGGTATCAAGCACGGCCGTGTTCCACAGTAACGCCGGCCGCATGTTCTGCCTGTATCGCGAAGAGGGCGGTGAGCTGTGCGCAGTGGTTCAGGTATTTGCAATGGGCGCCTTGCGCACCGGTGCGGCCAGCGGCATTGCCACCAAATATCTCGCTAATCCCGATGCGGCTGTACTCGGTGTTCTGGGTTCAGGTCGTCAGGCGCGTACC
>CAJAHV010000447.1 GCA_903939555.1 uncultured Alphaproteobacteria bacterium
CCTTCATCGCCTTGACCGCCCAATCGCGGCCGCGCGCCTCGGCCTCGGTCCCCGCCAGCCGCTGGCCCACGGTCGTCGTCAGGTCGCTGAGCAAGGCATAGGCCGATGATGTCGCCAGCGCCCGTTCCCGCACCATCGCGGCCTGTTCGGCGCGGGTAGCGGCAAACGCGGGCGTGGCCGTCGCGGCGAGCGCAGCACCGAGCGCGGCGGCCAGAAGGCATCGGCTCACCGCCGTCAGATCAAGGCGTTTCATCATCAGGCATATCCCTCAAGGCGCATCCACGGCACGGCGCTGTCTGCCGACCATAACGGCCGAATCGCGCGGCGAAAGCGGAATAGGTCACGCCGGCGCCTAGACCGCCAGATTGTCGATCAGCCGGGTCGAGCCCATTACTGCTGCCGCCATCAGCCGCGCCCCCGGCGTCACCGCACGCAGCGGCGTCAGGCGCTCACCGTCGACAAGCTCGAAATAATCGATGCGGGCGTAGCCGGCGGCGGCGATGCCGCGTTCAGCCGCTGCCAGCGCCGGTGCCACGTCGCCACCGGCACGCAACGTTTGGCACGCGCGCGCCAGCGCCTCGGGCAGCGCCACGGCCCGCGCCCGCTCGTCGGCGGTAAGGTACAGGTTACGCGATGACAGCGCGAGACCATCGCTGTCGCGCACGATCGCCGCGCCGACGACCTGTGTCCCCAGATCGAGATCGGCGACCATGCGCCGGATGATGGCGAGCTGCTGCCAATCCTTCTCCCCGAACACCGCGACATCGGCGCGGGCGGCGGCAAGCAGCTTCGACACCACCGTTGCCACGCCGTCGAAATGCCCCGGCCGCGCCGCGCCGCACAACAAGTCGGGCAGCGCCGCGACGCGCACATAGCTGGCAAAGCCCGGCGGATACATCGTTGCCACGCTTGGCGCATAAAGCAGCTCGCAGCCGGCGGCGCGCAGCTTTTCGGCATCCCCGGCCTCGTCACGCGGATAACGATCGAGATCCTCGGTGGGGCCGAATTGTTTGGGGTTGACGAAGATCGACGCCGCCACCTTGTCGGCGCGCTTCAGCCCTTCGGTGACCAGCGCGAGATGGCCGGCATGGAGCGCGCCCATCGTCGGCACAAAGGCGACACGATGGCCGGCGCGTTTCCAGGCCTCCATCGCTTCGGTCAGCGCTTGCGGGGTACGCACGATCGGCAGCATGTCGGTCACCAACGGCCTTTCTGTTGACTTCGCCGCGCGCCTGTGTGCGAAACGGGGCGTATTGGCAAGCGTCCGGGGCAGGCATGACGGCAAAAGACAAGCGCGCGCACATCATCGTGCTCGGCAACGAAAAGGGCGGATCGGGCAAATCGACCACCGCTGTCCATATCGGCGTGGCGCTGGCCCATGCCGGTTTCCGCACCGCGATGCTCGATCTCGATTCGCGCCAGCGCACCGTTGCCCGCTATCTTGAAAACCGTGTGGCTTTTGCCAAGGCACGTGACCTGGCATTGCCAACCCCCGATGTCGCCGTCATCGCCGACGGCCCCGACGCACTTGCCGAATTGGCGTTGCGGCTGGAACAGGCGGCAGGTTTCGATTTCATCGTCATCGACACGCCGGGCCGCGATTCGGATCTCGGCCGCGCCGCGCTGGCCCGGGCCGATACGATCGTCACGCCGATCAACGACAGTTTCGTCGATTTCGATCTGATCGGTCAGGTCGACCCCGAAACCTTTGTGGTCAAGCGCCCGAGCTTTTATGCCGAACTGATCTGGGATGCGCGGCGGCTGCGGGCCAAGGCCGATGGTGCCACCGTCGATTGGGTGGTGCTGCGCAACCGCCTCGCCTCGCTGGAAGCGCGCAACCGCAAACGCGTCGGCGCGGCGCTCGAGGCGCTGTCGAAACGTGTCGGTTTCCGCGTCGTCGGCGGCCTGTCGGAACGCGTCATCTTCCGCGAATTCTTCCCGCGTGGCCTCACCTTGCTCGATCGCGACGCGCTCGAAGATTTCAGCCTCAGCCATGTCGGCGCGCGTGCCGAACTGCGCGCGCTGCTCGCCGCGCTCGCCCTGCCCGGCTGGGATCCCGAGAAACTCGCCTGAGCCATGGGGCTGGCACTCATCCTCGCAGCGGCGCTGGCCTGGTGGCTGCACAAGCGCGGCGAACTGCTGCCCAATCTCGCCCGGCTCGGTGGCAGTGGCGTGGCGCTGCTGCTGGCGCTCAAACTGCTCGAAGGCGGGCATCTGCTCGGCGCCGGGGCCGCGGGGCTGGCCGGCGCCTGGTGGTGGCACAAGCGGCGGCCACGGGCGGGCGCGCTGAGGCCCGATGAAGCCCGGGCATTTGCCGCGCTCGGGCTGACACCCGGTGCCGATGCCGATGCCGTACAGGCGGCGTGGCGGCGGGCGATGGCGACGGCCCACCCCGATGCTGGCGGCAGTGACGCCGCCGCCAGCGCCCTGACCGCCGCCCGCGACCTGTTGCTGGCGCGGCAACACAGGCATTAACGAATTCAGAATATAAATGAATTCGTTGCACATTGCGGTCGC
>CAJAHV010000448.1 GCA_903939555.1 uncultured Alphaproteobacteria bacterium
AGATTCGCATTGGGATGTTCGGCAAGATTCTTGCCGACCGGCAGGTCCAGCAGCACATCCAGACCATGCCGGCGCAGTTCGTCGGCAGGCCCGATGCCGGACAGCATCAGCAGCTTGGGGCTGGCAATGGCGCCGGCAGACAGGATCACCTCGCGGCGCGCATGGACCTCGGTCGCGGCGCCATCGCGCCGACCGCAGACGCCCAGCACCCGGCGTCCGTCAAAGATCAGACGCTCTGCTTCGAAGCCGGTAATGATCTCGAGATTTTTCCGGCCCGCCGCCATGCCCAGATAGGCCCGCGCCACACTCCAGCGCGCACCATTGCGCTGCGTCACCTGCGGCGGCGACACGCCCTCCTGGCTATCGCCATTGTAATCGGGGTTGAATGGCAACCCCGCGCTCATGCACGCCTTGGTAAAGGCCTCGGCCAGCGGATGCACCGAGCGCAGCGGCCCGACATGCAGCGGCCCCAACGCGCCCCGCCATTGCCCGCCTATAGGGCTGGATTCCATCCGCCGGAACAGCGGCAGCAGGTCATCAAACCGCCAGCCTGGGTTGCCCCTTGCGGCCCAGCCATCATAATCGATCCGCGCGCCCCGCACGAACAACATGCCATTTATGGATGAAGACCCACCCAGCACCTTGCCCGCCGGCCACAAATCCACCTTGCCCCCGCGTGACGCATCCGGCTCGGCCAGATGTGCCCAATCCACCTTGGGGTTGCCGATCAGATTGACGATGCCGGCCGGGATATGAATGGCCGGATCGCGGTCCCGCCCACCGGCTTCCAGCAGTGCCACGCGGCAGACGGGGTCTTCACTCAGCCGTGCCGCCAGCGCGCAGCCAGCCGAGCCGGCGCCGACCACGACATAATCGAACTTTCCCGTCGCAGCAGTTGTCATGCCGGATCAGCTTTCTGCCGCCTGGAGCTTCTTGAACGTCTCGAACTCATTCACATCATCGCGGCGATGCGCGGACCATGTCGTGGCGAAGCCGCGCGGATAGCGGCTGTCGTCATCCTGGCCGCCGTCGTCTGACCAGAGCAGCGGAAACAGATCGCCGCCCGGCGCCTGGCCCTCGACCATCTCGTCAAAGCACACACCGGCGATGTTCAGGCAGTCCGGGCGCGGCGACCAGCGCGCATCATCGCCAAAGACACGCACCGATAGCGCAATCCGCCAGTCATCGGTCGGATTGCCGTGCGAATAATGCAGCACCCACGGGTGCACGACCAGCATGTCGCCGATTTCCATGTCCCAGGTCCTGAACCTGTCGGCATAAACCGGATCCTTGCGCATTGCCTCGCCATCGGGATGCGGCAGCCGCCCTTCGATGTGCGGCATCTTGCGGGCGTTGGGGCTGAAGATCCGGTATTTGTCATCCTGCGTATGCGTACCGGCGATCACCTCAAGGCTGTTGGCCTTGGTGATTGGCGTCAGCGGCACCCAAAGCGATGGCACCATGGTGGTCTCCCACGTCACCGGCCAGCCCATGCGGTCAGTGTGCCAGATGGTCTGCTCGGTGGACTGCGGCTTCTTGGCAAAGATCTCGTCAAAGAAAAAGCGCGCCGACTTGGAGCGCAGGGTACGGGCCGCCGCTTGCGCAATCGGGCTCTCGAACACAAAGCGCCGAAACTCCGGCATCGTGCGCGCCATGTAGCGCCCCGGGTAAGTCGGCAGCAGTCCGAAATCTTCCTTGTCGATCAACAGCCGGCGTGCCGGCCCTTGCATGGACTGGAGCCATTCCGGATCAAAGACCCGGCGCAGGCAAACGACGCCATCACGCGCATAGGTATCGGCATCTTCCTCGGTGATGGCACGCAGCGGCGACGTATTGAAAGCCATGACACACCCGTGTTGTTGGTTGATCGTGCGGTCTTTTCACCACGACCGAACATAAACACAAATCAATCCATGGCGGGTTCCCATGCGCCAAATGCATCGATTGTACAGGCGGCGCGCAATTCGGAAAGAAACAATTCCACGACAGGACGCGTCGGCATGGACTTTCGCGTGACCAGCCCCGCCTTGCGCACAATCGGCACCCCGGGCACGTCCAGCTTCTTCACACTGCCCGGCCGCGCACGCCGCTGGATAAGATGCTCGGGCAGCACCCCCAGAAACCCGCCATCGGCAATCAACGAACAGATGAGATTGAGCGAATTGGTGCGCACCACATAGTCCGGCGTCGCGAGCCCGGCGGCAGCAAAATAATAGTCCAGAAAATCCCGCATGTGCGGCTGGTCCACCACTGCCCAGCGGTGCTTCAGCAGCGCCGGCTTGTCGATGCGCTTCTGCCCGGCCAGCGGATGGTTAGCACCGGCATAGACATAGGCGTTCAAGTCCAGGATCGGTTCCACTGTCACATCGTCCGGCAGCTGCATGTTGGACAGATTGGAGAAGATGACATCGAGCCGCCCGTCCCGCAGCGCGTCCACCAGTTCCTCGAAAAACCCCTGCGTCACCGTCAGCGCGACATCGTGCCCGGCACCGCACACCGCCGCCACCACCCGGTCGACAATATGGTCCCCGAACATCGCGGCAATGCCGACCGCCAGCTCGCCCTTGGCACCCTTGTGCACCGCCTTCACTTCGGCCTGCGCCCGCGCCGCTTCGTTCAGCATAAGCCGGGCGTAGCGATAAAGCGCGTCGCCGGCCGGCGTCGGCACGATCCCGCGGGGCCGCCGCTCCAGCAGCTCTGCCGCCAGATAGGCCTCGAGGTTCTTGATGCTGCGTGTCAGCGCTGGCTGGGTGATGCACACCCGGTCTGCCGCCTTCGACAGGTTGCCGGCATCGACGACAGCGACGAAATGACGGAGATGACGGAGTTCCATGATGTCGTGACATATCGCGCTGCCATGCGCGCCGTCTATACTGACCTGCGAAATATTGAATTGCAGCGCATGGCAGAAGCAGGCAGTTTCAGCACATGAACGCAGACAATCCAGCTCCTGCCATCGGCGAGGAAATCTCCAGCCGCGGCCCCACCTATTTCGACAATCTCGTCCTCGAGAACCTGTTGGAAAGCTTCATGGAGCTGGCCGCAGAGGTCTGGACGATCCGTGACCGTCAGGCGGTGCTCGAAACCGTCCTGAAATCGCAAGGCATCGACGCCGCAACGCTGATCGAGCAACATCGACCCGACGAAGCTGAACTCGCCACGCGCAAGGCGCTGCGCGAGGAATTCGTCGCCCGCCTGCTCGCTGGCTTCCTGCGCCGGAGCGACAGCAAGGAGACCATCGCATGACCGATCGTGGCAATCTCGGCGTCCTGCCCCGCACCACCACCCTGGCCGATGAATCCTATCTGGATTTCCTCGAATCCTTCCGCGACGTGGTGCTGACCAAGATGTTCCCCGCCATGGCCGCCGCCGGCCACGCCCGGATGCAGCAGGACGGCCTGCCCCTCGACGATGACAGCCTGCCGCTGGAAACGATCCAGGCCAGCTTCGCCAAGGCTGCCATCGTCCCCACCTGGCAGCGGTTCATGCGTTCCCAGCAGGAAATGTCCTGGCGCCGGACGCGGCAGAGCTTCGCCCGCACCATGGACGCACAACTCAAGCTCCTCGAGGAAACCGAAAAGGCCGGACCCGGCAAGCTCGTCATCGATCCGGCGTTCGCTGTGCCCGCCTATGCCCGGCGTGAAATTCACCTTCAGCCCGGCGGCTATACCGATGATCCCATCAGCGGCATCGTCTATCACTACGGCACCAAGGTCTTCTATCAGGGCGGCAACGATCAGGACGAAATGCATGCGGAGCTTGCCGGCCTCGCCACCCCGCCAGCCGACGGCAAGATGGACCGCATCCTCGACCTCGGCTGCACCATCGGCCAGGGCACCATCCAACTGAAGCAGCACTTCCCCGATGCCGAAGTCTGGGGCCTTGATGTCGGCGAGCCGGTAGTCCGCTATGCCCATGCCCGCGCCGTCAAGCTCGGTGTCGACGTCAACTTCAGGCAGGCGCTCGCCGAGGACATGCCCTTCGAGGACGGCTCATTCGACCATGTCTTCGCCTATATCCTGTTCCATGAAGTGCCGATCGAGGTGATACCCAGGATACTCGCCGACGTGCGCCGCATCCTGCGCCCCGGCGGCACCTTCTCGATCTTCGAATTCCCCAGCGCCAGCCAGCACCTGCCGCCGGCCTATCGCTTCATGATCGACTATGACAGCCACAACAATTGCGAGCCTTATTCGCTCGGCTTCGTCTACGCCGACTTCCACGGCATGCTGAAGGATGCGGGCTTTGCGATCAGCGAAGGCCCCAGGAGCCGCAACGACTTCCTCCAGTCAATCGTCGCCACCAAACCATGAGCAATCTCATCGAAGTGGCCGATACCAGGCTTCACGTGGTGCGCCGCGGTGACGGCCCGCCACTGCTGCTGCTCGTCGGTCTCGGCGGGCGCTGTGACTTCTGGTCCGGGACCATCGCCCATATGGCGCCGCGTTTCGACTGCATCGGCTTTGACCACCGCAAGACCGGCGACAGCATCCCGTCCGATGTCACCACCACGGTCGAAGTGCTGGCCGGGGACGCCATCGCGCTCCTCGACCGGCTCGGCATCGCCAGCGCCGATATCATCGGCCACTCGTTGGGGGGCGCCATCGCCCAATATATCGCTGTCCATGCCCCGGAGCGCGTCAACCGGCTGGTGCTGTCCGCCAGTTGGGCAGGCCCCACACCCTATTTCCAGGCGCTGTTCGACCTGCGCAAGCAGGTTCTGCTGCACTGCGGCCCCGCCGCCTACATGGTTCAGGGCAATATGCTGGGAAACCCCGGCTGGTGGGCCGTGGCCAATCATGAAACCATGATGGCCGGCATCGAGACCCGGCTGCAGACCTTTGCCGGCGTGGACATCGAGATGGAGCGCATGGACGCGGTCTGCGGCCATGACCTGCGCGCCGGGCTTCCCGGCATCAGGGCCAAGACGCTCGTGATCTGCGCTCAGGATGACAGCATCACGCCATTGCCGCTTTCACAGGAAGTGGCCCGGCTGATCCCCGGTGCAACGCTGGTGACACTTGATACCGGCAACCACTTCGCGCCAGTGACCATGCCGGATGCGTGGCGCGCTCCCGTCGACGCGTTCCTGTCATGAGCGAGAACGACCAGAACGCCGCCCCCGAGTTCGGCCGCTTCCATGCCGTGATCCCACCCGATGGCGGCAAGAGCTGGTGGCAGCCGCTGCCCTCGCGCGGTCATGTCTCGGTGACGCTGTCACCCGACAACATGCCCTATGACTTTTTCTCGTCGGGCACACAGGTGCTACCGCCGGGCTGCTCCATCCGTGAGCATGGCCATGCGCGCAACCACGAGCTGCTGTTCATCCACAAGGGCACGGGCACCGTTACGATCGAAGACCAGACCTGGGATCTGGCACCGGGCGCCACCGTGCTGTTCGGCCGCTATTCGAGGCATTTCGTGGTCAACACCGGCACCGAGGACATGCACATCTTCTGGGTATTCATGCCCCCCGCCCTTGAAGACTGGTTCCCCGC
>CAJAHV010000449.1 GCA_903939555.1 uncultured Alphaproteobacteria bacterium
AGCACTTTCGCGGTAATTTCGTCCTGTGATCGTCGTGGGCCCGCTGGTTTTCACGCCCGGTTAAGCGCATAAACTGCATTATCCTCGCTTTCATTGGCGTTTCAGGAGCCTTTTTTCAGATGATTTCCGCCCGTTTCGACCGTCTGGCTGTCGCCGCCACGCTGTGTATCGCAACAGCAGCGGCCGTTTTCGCCCCGGTTGCCGCCGCTGCACAGGTCGCCGCCCCCGGCGCGGCAAGCCTCGGCGACCCCACGGCTGCTCCCTTGGTGCAGTCGCTTGCCGATGATGCCTTTGCCGTCCTGCGCGACAGATCGCTGTCGAAAGCCGCCGGCCGTAACAAGTTCCGCACCATGTTGCAGCAGAATGTCGCGCTGGAGGACATCGGCAACCGGCTGATCCGCCGCCATCGCGCCACCATCACCCCGGCGCAGTACAGCGCCTATCAGACAGCGCTGCCCGACTTTGTGCTCAATGCCTATGCCGACCGGCTTTATGATTATTCCGACGCCAGTGTGAAGACCATCCGCAGCATCGGCCGCGGCCCCTATACCGATGTGTTCACCCGTGTCACCCGCCCCGGTGCCCAGCCGGTCGACGCCGTGTGGCAGATCAAGAAGCTCGGCAATGCCCGCATGGTGGTCAACAATCTCACCGTCTCGGGCATCAACCTGTCGCTGACACAGGAGGCGGATTTCAACGCCTATATCCAGAAGAACGGCTTCGACGCGCTGGTCACCTTCCTCAAATCGGCCAACAGCAAGGCCCTCGCCCGGTCGCCGGCCTGATGACCAGCCGTATCACCATCGCCGACAGCGCCTTTGTCCACCCCAGCGCGCAACTTTATGGCCATGTCAGCGTCGCCGATGACGCGTCGGTGTGGTGCAACGCCGTCGTGCGCTCCGAAGTGGCGCATGTCGCCATCGGGCGCGGCGCCAATATCCAGGACTTTGTGATGATCCACACCGATCCCGGCAAGCCGGTGACGGTGGGCGCCTATTGCTCGATCACCCACCATGCGACACTGCACGGCTGCACCATCGGCGATCATGTGCTCGTCGGCGTCAACGCCACCATCTTCAACGGCGCGGTGGTCGGCGCCGGCTCGATCATCGGGCAGCACGCCTATGTGCGCGACTTCATGGAAATCCCGCCCAATTCGATCGTCGTCGGCTCCCCGGCCAAGGTCATCCGCACTGCTGACAACCGGCTGGCCAACCGCGTCAACGCCGAATTCTACATCCGCAACGGCGCAGCATACAAACGCGGCGAGCACCGCGCCTGGGATGGTGCCGAGTTCGAAACCTGGTTCGGCGACATGATGAAGCGCCTCGCCGCCGAATATGCGTAGAAATTCAGCGCCTGACGGGCTAGGTCCCGCTGCATGAGCAAGCTCCATCTCGTCTTCGGCGGCCGCGTCAGCGACCCGCAAACCCTCGATTTCTGCGAACCCGATGCCGTGCACATTGTCGGCATCTACCCCGATTACGCCAGCGCTGAGGAAGCCTGGCGTTCCAATGCCCAGCGCACCGTCGATGACGCGACGATGAAATATGTCGTCGTCCACCTCCACCGGCTGCTCGATCCCGGCAAGGACGCCTGAACCACCCTTCCCGCACCGGAGACGAAACCAGCCGGCGCTAGTCATTTGCGCGGGCTGGAGTCTTGCGCCACCAGCCCCTAGATTGCCCCGGGGAGTGACACATGACCAACGGCATCAGCTTCGGCGCGATCTTTTCAGCCATCAGCGCGGCGATCGACCCCGATCTGCCGGCCACCATTCATGGCGACCAGGTCACGACCTGGCGCGATTTCGATGCTCGGACCAGCGCAATCGCCGCCGCTGCCCACGCCGCCGGCGCGGTGCCGGGGGACCGTATCGCCCATCTGATGCGCAACTCGCCGGCCTATCTTGAAACCACCGTCGCCGGCTTCAAGGCGCGGCTGGTGCATGTCAACGTCAACTATCGCTACACCGGTGAGGAACTGTTCTACATCCTCGACAACAGTGCCGCCGCCGTGGTGGTCTTCGATGCCGAATTCGCGCCGCTGGTGGCCAGCATCCGCCACCGGCTGGAGACAAAGCTCTACCTTCAGGTCGGCGGCGAAACCGCCGATTTCGCACAGGATTTCGATACGGTCGCCGCAACCGGCGCCACGCTGCCGACGCAGGATCACGACCCCGGCGACATGCTGTTCATCTATACCGGCGGCACCACCGGCATGCCCAAGGGGGTAATGTGGGAACAGGCCGCCATGTGGGGCAACATGCGCGCCTCGGCCAACCCGGGTGGTGATCCGCCCGACAGTCTTGCCGACCAGCTCGACAACATCCGCCATGGCCGTGGCCGCAACCGCAGTCTGGTGCTGCCGCCACTGATGCACGGCACCGGCATGATCATCGCGATCAGCACGCTGGCGCGCGGCGGCACGGTGGTGACCGTCCCCGGCGACAACTTCGACCCCGAACAGGCAGTGGAAACCTGCCAGCGGCTGGGCTGCGACTATGCTGTCATCGTCGGCGATGCCTTTGGCCGGCCGCTGCTGCGCGCGCTTGATGCCGGGCATGGCAGCATCGCCTCGGTGGCGGTGATGATCTCCAGCGGCACGATGTGGTCCCCCGAAACCAAGGCCGGGCTGCTCCGCCACGCCCCCGCCATGATGGTCGCCGATGCGCTGGGCTCCTCCGAAGGACTGGCGCTGGGCATGTCGGCACAGACCAGCGCCAATGCCGGCGCCCCGACCAAGTTCATCGCCGATGGCAATACGCTGGTGCTCGACGACGCCATGCAGCCCGTTGTTCCCGGCTCGGGCGTGATGGGTAAGGTGGCGCGGCGCGGCATGATCCCGCTCGGCTACTGGCGGGACCCGGTCAAATCCGCCGCCACTTTCGTCACTGTCGAGGGTGTGCGCTATTCGATTCCCGGCGATTTCGCGGTGGTGGAGGCCGATGGCAGCTTCACCCTGCTCGGCCGCGGTAGCCAGTGCATCAACACCGCTGGCGAAAAAGTCTTTCCCGAAGAAGTCGAGGAAACACTCAAGACCCACCCCGCCATCGATGACGCGCTGGTGTTCGGCGTCGCCGATGACAAATGGGGACAGGCGGTAACCGCCGTTGTGGAAGCGCATGGCCCCGTCGATGCCGACGCGCTGCGCGCTCATTGCCGCCAGCACCTTGCCGGCTACAAGACCCCCAAGAAGATCATCATCGTCGCCAAGGTGCCGCGCGCGCCGAATGGCAAGGCGGATTATGCGGCGGCAAGGGCGATGGCGGGGTAAGCCCCTTTTCCTGCTTGCGGGAGAGGGGTACTTCTGCCCGAATTCGCGCACAAAAAAGGGGCGCTGCCAGACCGGCAGCACCCCTTTTTGCAGCCGCAAGCGCTTGCGGCTATTCGCCGGCCTTCTTCAACCCAAAGCCCGAGAAGCGCTTGTTGAAGCGCGCCACCTGGCCACCCGCATCGAGCATCTTGCCGGCACCGCCGACCCAGGCCGGGTGCGAGGTCGGATCGATGTCGAGCGACAGCGTGTCGCCTTCCTTGCCGTAGGTCGAACGCGTCTGATACGTCGAGCCATCGGTCATCTTGACCGTGATGTTGTGATAATCGGGGTGAATGCCGGACTTCATGGTTAGGCTCTTTCCTGGATGGCGGCTGGTTCCGACCAGCCAGAGGCAAAGCGAGCGCATAGCGGGCCGGCCCCCGAAACGCAACACCGGCCTTTGGCTTGCGCTTTGGCAGCCACCTGCCTATCCCTGACCTCGGATGGTGCCCCACCCCGCAAGGTGAGGCTAAGAGGGAAGCCGGTACGGGATCTGTCCCAAGTCCGGCGCTGTGCCCGCAACTGTATGCGGCGAGCCTTTGTTCCATATGCCACTGGGCAAGCGGGAAACCGCGTCACCCGGGAAGGCGGAACCGGGGCGTTCGAGCCGCAAGCCAGGAAACCTGCCGTCCCCAGTCGTCCCATGCCTGCCGGGTCCAGCGGAGCATGTAACGTCAGGGTGCAATCATGCGCCCTTCGTTTGCGGCGGCTTTGTGCCGCCACTGGCTTGTCGCCAGGGCAACGAAGGGACGAAACTTGTTCACACTGCTGCTTGTCGCCGCCACGATTCCCGCCGCCATAACCGTCACCGCCTCCCGCGAACCCGTGCCTGCCGCACTGGCCGGCACCGCGCTGACCATCATCGACCGCCCGACCATCACCGCGCTGTCGCTGCCGCTGGTAAAGGACTATCTGACCCTGTCGCCATCGGTCAGCGTCAGCCAGTCGGGGCCGCTGGGCGCCCAGACGCAGGTGCGCATTCGCGGCGCCGAGGCCAACCACACCCTCACCTTCATCGATGGCATCGACGTCACCGACCCCGCGTCATCTGGTGAATTCCGCTACGAAACCCTGCTCGCAGCGGGCGTGGAGCGCATCGAAGTGCTGCGCGGGCCGCAGTCCGCTCTGTGGGGCTCGCAGGCGCTGGGTGGGGTGATCACCATCACCACCCGCGACGACAGCGGCGTTTACGGCGAAGCCGAGGGCGGCTCGCTCGGCACATTCCGTGCCGGGGCCGGCGGCGGCGTAGCACTGAACAGCAGCACACAACTGTCGGGAAGCGTCAGCGCCCTCACCTCGCAGGGCTATGATATCGCCAATACCGGCAAGAACATCGAAGCCACCGGCGGCGACAAGGACGGTTATGGCAACATCACCGCCCATGTGAAGCTGCGCAGCGCGCCGACGGCCACCACCGATGTACTGCTCGTCGCGCGCTACACGACCTCGAACAGCCAGTTCGACGGCTTCGACTATGACGCCGGCGTGCCGCAGGACGAAGCCTTCGCCACCCGCAGCAAGCAACTGGCACTGCGCGCCGAGGCCGGCATCGCCCTGCTCGACGGCCGCTGGACGCAGCGCGTCTCGGGCTTCTTCACCGATACCACCAACAGCAACCGCACCGCCGGGGCCTTTACCAACCGCTCCGATGGCGGTCGCTACACGCTGCGCTACCAGACCAGCCTGACCATCGACACCGGCAGCGCCCGCCACCGGGTCACCGCCGCGCTCGAACATGACCGTGAACGCTTCGACAGTGCCGATGCCGACACGCTGGCCTTTTCCAACCAGTCGCGATCACGCCTGCAGACCAGCGTGGTCGGTGAATATCGCCTCGATATCGGCGACTGGCTGGGCGGCGGCGTGGCCGTACGGCACGATTGGAACAACCGCTTTGCCGATACGACCACGGTGCGGGCCACGGCGGCAGTAAGGCCGGGCGCCGGTTTTGCCCTGCACGGCGCCTATGCGACGGGGGTGGCGGACCCGACGTTCTTCGACCTGTTCGGCTTTTTCCCGGGCTTTTTTGTCGGCAACCCGAACCTTTCTCCGGAACGCAGCCGCAACTGGGAAGTCGGCGCCGGCTGGTCGAACGCGGCGCTCGGCCTCGATGTCACCTGGTATGACGCCACGCTCGACAATGAAATCGTCTCGACCTTCGACAGCAAGACCTTCCTGTCGGGCGTCGCCAACGCCAGCGGGCGCAGCCGCCGCAAGGGATTGGAGGTCACCGCCAGCACAACACCCGTCACCGGGCTGCGCCTCGCCGCCAGCTATGCCCTGCTCGATGCCAATGAACAACGCGTCGCCGCCGGGCTGGCCCTGCGCGAAGTCCGCCGCCCGCGCCATTCGGGCAGCCTGACCGCCGCTTATACCGGCAAGGCCTTCGATCTCGCCGCCAGCGCCGCCATCAGCGGCGCCCGCGACGACATCGATTTCGCTCGCTTCGTCCGGGTGCGGCTAGCGCCCTACACGCTGGTCACGCTCAGTGGTGCCTGGCATGTCACGCCGAAGCTCGACCTGACCGGCCGCATCGAAAACGCCCTCGACAGCCGCTATCAGGACGTGTTCGCCTATCATACCCCGGGCCTTACCGCCCATGCCGGTGTGCGCGTGCGACTGTGAAGGCGCTGGCGGCCCTTCTGCTGTTGCTCACGGCCCCGGCTGCTGCACGACCGTTGCGCGTCGCCAGCCTCAACCTGTGCAGCGATGAACTGGCGCTGCGCCTCGCCGCCCCCGGCCAACTGGTCTCGGTCAGCCGGCTGGGGGCGGACCCCGACGAGACGCTGCTTGCCGAGCGGGCGCGCGGCCTTGCTACCAACAATGGCCGGGTGACCGACATTATCACCCTCGCCCCTGACCTCGTGCTGTCCAGCCGGGGGGACCCAAATGCCGCCGCGATGGCACGCCGGCTGGGCATCCGCAGCGTGGAGATCGCCGAGCCGCACAGTTTTGCCGATGTCCGCGCCAATATCCACAGCGTCGCGGCAGCACTCGGCCGGCGCGCGGCGGGGGCGGCCCTGGTCGCGGAGATGGACGCAGCGCTCGCCGTGCCGGTGCGGCCCCGCCCGGCGGTGATGGTGAGCGGCGCTGGCCTGACTATCGCCCCCGATGGCCTGGCGGCGCAATGGCTCGCCCATGCCGGGCTGCAGCAACAGCCGGTGCCACGCGGTCAGCTCGCCCTCGAACGCCTGCTCGCCAATCCGCCGCAGATTCTCGTGCTGACGCGCTACCGGTCGCAGCAGGTTTCGGCCAACCAGCGCTGGTTGCAGCACCCGGCGCTGGCCGCGCTGCCCGCATCGACGCGGCGGATCAGCACCGATGGCCGCGCCTGGACCTGCCTTGGACCGGCGCTGGCAAGCGAGATCGCCCGGCTGCGGCGGGTGGTGGGGCCATGACGGTCAAGCGCCTGTCGTGGCTGCTCGCCGCACTGCTGCTGCCGCTGGTGGCGACGTCGCTGCTATGGGACCCGGCGCTGCTGTTGGCGGTGGCGCGGCGCGATCCGGCACTGGCCCGCACTATCCTGACCGAACTGCGGCTACCGCGCACCGCGCTGGCGCTGCTGATCGGCGGCGGGCTGGGGCTGGGCGGCGCCGCGATGCAGGGGCTGTTGCGCAACCCGCTCGCCTCGCCCGATGTGTTGGGGCCATCGACAGGGGCCTCGCTGGGGGCGGTGCTGGCTGGCTATTTCCTCGGTGGCGGCGTGCTGGCGGTGGCCTTGGGCGGCGTGGTCGGCGCGCTGGCGGCGCTGGCGCTGCTAGTGGCGCTGGCCGGCCCGGTGGCAGGCACGGCAACGCTCTTGCTCGCCGGAGTGGCAATCAGCGCATTGGGTGGCGCGCTGGTCAATCTGGCGCTCAGCCTCGCGCCCTCGCCCTATGCGCTTTACGACGTGATGTTCTGGCTGCTCGGCTCGCTTGCCGATCGCAGCCTGCCGCAGCTTGCCGTTGCCGGCCCGTTGATCATCGCCGGCGCGGTGCTGCTGCTGGCGCAACGCCACCGCCTCGATACGCTGGCCTTGGGCGAAGATGTCGCCACCAGCCTCGGCATCGCCATCCCGCGACTGCGCTGGACCATCATCACCGCCACCGGCATCATGGTCGGCGCCGGGGTGGCGGTGGCCGGCAGCATCGGCTTCATCGGGCTGGTCGTGCCGCATCTGGTGCGACCGCTGGTCGGCAACCGCCCCGGCGTAGCATTGGTGCCCGCCGGGCTGGCCGGCGCGGCGTTGCTGCTCGCCGCCGACATGGCGGTTCGGCTGCCGGTCAATGGCCAGGAATTGAAGCTCGGGGTGCTGACGGCGCTGCTCGGCGCGCCCTTCTTCCTGTGGCTGGTGGTACGCAGCCGATGACGCTCGCCATCACCAATCTGGCCCGGCCGCCACTGCTGGCTCCCGTCACGCTGGCTTTGCCGCCGGCCAGCGTCACCGGGCTGATCGGCCCCAATGGCGCCGGCAAGACAACGCTGCTGCGCGCCATCGCCGGCCTGTCGGCAGGCCCGGGCACGGTGACCATCGACGGCGCGCCGCTCGCCGCTGCCACACGGGTGCGCACGCTGGCGTGGTTGCCCGCCGACCGCGATGTCGCCTGGCCGATGCGCGCTGCGGATCTGGTGCAATTGGGCCTTGGCCCCGGCGCGGCGCGCGATGATGCCGCCATCACCGCCGCGCTCATCGCCGTCGATGCCGAAGCGTTCGCCGACCGCCGCGTCGATACATTGTCGACCGGCGAACGCGCCCGGGTGCTGCTCGCCCGCGCCCTTGTCGCGCGGCCGCGCTGGCTGCTGCTCGATGAACCCGTCGCCAATCTCGATCCGTTCCACCGACTCGGCATCATGGCCCTGCTCGGCCGCCTGGCGGCGACGGGCACCGGTGTCGTCATCGCCCTGCACGATCTCGATCTGGCGCGGCGACACTGCGACCGGTTGCTGCTGCTCGACATGGGCGCGCTGGTCGCCACCGGCACGCCGGCCGCCGTGCTTGGCCCGGCGCATCTGGCCGCAGTGTTTCGCATCCGCACCGGCCCTGACGGCTGGGAAGCGGTTGAGACCCAAAGCGGTTGAGACTTGGCCCCCGACCAGCCTATAGCCATGCCATGACCAGCATCGGCACCCCCCTTCCCCCCGGCGCGCGCGCCAATGCCGCTGCGATGGCAACGCTTGTTGCCGATCTGCGCAGCACGGTGGCCACCATCGCACTGGGCGGCCCGCAGGCGTCGCGCGACCGCCATGTCGCGCGCGGCAAGCTGTTGCCGCGCCAGCGCGTCGACGGGCTGCTAGATCCCGGCACGGCGTTCCTCGAGATCGGGCAATTGGCGGCGCACAATGTCTATGGCGAGGATGTCCCCGGCGCCGGCATGATCGCCGGGGTGGGCCAGGTGTCGGGGCGCGTGTGCGTCGTCGTCGCCAATGATCCGACAGTGAAGGGCGGCAGCTATTACCCGCTGACCGTCAAGAAGCACCTGCGCGCCCAGGAAATCGCCGCGCAAAATGGCCTGCCCTGCGTCTATCTTGTCGATTCGGGTGGCGCCAACTTGCCGCGCCAGGACGAGGTATTCCCCGATCGCGATCATTTCGGCCGCATCTTCTTCAACCAGGCCAATATGTCGGCACAGGGCATCAGCCAGATCGCCGTAGTGATGGGCAGTTGCACCGCCGGCGGCGCCTATGTCCCGGCGATGTCCGACGAATCCATCATCGTGCGCAAACAGGGCACGATTTTCCTCGGCGGCCCGCCTTTGGTGCAGGCCGCGACCGGCGAAATCGTCTCGGCCGAGGATTTGGGGGGCGCCGACGTGCA
>CAJAHV010000450.1 GCA_903939555.1 uncultured Alphaproteobacteria bacterium
GCCAACAGATCATTATGAATCTGTGTACTCTCGGTCATGGTCACGTCCTTGCAATCTATTTGCGGAACCCTCCTCCGCAGTAACAACCATTATCGCATTTTTCTATAAAATCAATACGGCCAAATCAAAGATCAAAATTGTCAAGTCGTCGTCGCATGGTCAACGCGGCAAATCGCGCGCCAGTTACGCCGGCGTAATAGTTCGGCCGGCGACCAACCTCCAGAAACCCGGCCTGACGATATAGCGACAGCGCCGCTTGGTTGTTTTCGCGTACTTCGAGGAATATTTCCGATGCGCTGCGCCGTACGGCATCCAGACATGCTGTGTTGATCAGTGCCCGGCCCATGCCGTTACCACGCTGGCCGGGATGTACCGCGATCAGCAACAGTTCAACTTCCGGCCCGGCGCTGCGGCTGAGTGTAAAGCCCTGCGCCACACCGGCGGCATCGAGTGCCTGGCGGGCAAAGCTGCTGTCGAGCGCCAGCGTGCCGCCCAATTGCAGCGCCGACCAGGCTTCGCCAAAGGCCGGATCGAAACTGGCGCGCATTACCACCATCAACGCGTCGATATGGCGGGCATCGGCCGGAACGATGACGGGGGCTATCAAAGGGGAGACGGGCGGATTCATGCGCGGGTCGTCTTGCCGCGCCTGTTGCCGAAGTGTCAAACCTTGTGACCCACGCTGGCGTTCACAGTGGCAGCACGGCATCCGGCGGACGGACATACAGCGCTGCCGGTGGCAGACCGCGCCGCGCCGGAGGCAGCCGCATCAGGTCCGCCATATCGGGGTGGCCATCATGCACCCGGACCCCGGGCTGTGCCGGCGCCATGGCGCCGGCAGTCGCTTCGGCGGCTGCCAGTCCCGGCGCTGCTGCGGTGCGCGTGGCAATGGCCGACAAAATGTAATCCGCAGATACGGTCTGGTGAAGCAACTGGCCGCGGCCGGCATCCATCAGCACTGTCACCGACGCCAGCCCGGGACGCAGCGCGAAGGCACGTGCTGCGACCAGCGCACCACCCTCGCAACCTGTCACGGGCACATGCCACGCCAAGCCGAGCGCACGCGCAGCGGCGATGCCGATACGAATTCCGGTGAAACTGCCAGGCCCATTATCGACGACGATCGCCGCAGGCCGCCGATTGCCGAGCAAGGCAATAATGCCAGGCAACAAGGCTTCAGCATGGCCGCGGCCGATGACGCGATGGTCATGCGCCAATAGCTGGTCGCCATCGAACAGTGCCAGCGACAGCGCCGGCGAAGCAGTGGAAAGGCCGAGCGTCAGACCGGTCACAAGATGGTGGCAGCGTCCTCGAAGGACAGGCGCGGCGAACGCGGGAACAATCCTTCGTCTGTGCCCTTGCCCAGACAGACCAACAGGTTGGTCTCGACACTGGTGCCGGCCCAGAAAGCGGCATCAACGGCCGGCTTGGCAAAGCCCGACAGCGGCCCGGTATCCCAGCCCAGTGCCCGCGCGGCGAGGATGAAATAACCGGCCTGAAGCGACGAGTTGCGAAACGCTGTTTCGCGCGCCAGTTCGGCACTGCCGCTGAACCAGCTCCGCGCATCGGCGTGCGGGAAAAGCTCGGGCAGGCGATCATAAAACAGCGTATCAAAGCCGATGATCGCAGTGACGGGCGCCGCCAGCACCTTGGACATGTTGCCCGGCAGCACCATGTCGGCAAGGCGAGCGCGCTGGTCGGCACTGCTGACGAATACAAAACGCGCCGGCGAACAATTGGCCGAGGTCGGCCCCATCTTCACCAAGTCATACAAGGCCCGCAGATCGGCTTCGGCAACCGGTGTGTCGGCCCAGCCATTGTGGGTGCGGGCTTCGCGAAACAGCAGGTCGAGCGCACCAGCATCAAGGGCAGAACCGGACATCGGGGAACCTTTCAGATCGCCCGAACGTCAGTGACTTCGGGAACATAATATTTCAGCAGCGATTCGATACCCATCTTCAGCGTCGCCGTCGAGGATGGGCAGCCCGAACAGGCGCCCTGCATTTCGAGGAAGACGGTTCCCTTGTTGAAGCCGCGATAAACGATATCACCGCCATCACCCGCCACCTGCGGCCGGATGCGCGTGTCGATCAGTTCGATGATCTGGCTCACGATCTCGGCATCGGCCGGGTCATCATTGACCGCCGGACCAGCGGCGACAGCCGAAAAAAGCGGCGCCCCCGAGCTGAAATGATCGACGAGCACACCGAGTACCTGGGTCTTGAGTTCCGCCCAATCCGCCGCGCCTTCGGCCTTGGTGACGCTGATAAACTCGGCGCCGAAGAAAACCCGCTCGACATCGCCGAGCCCGAACAGCGCCGTGGCGAGCGGCGAGGCCTGCGCCGCTTCGGGGGTGGC
>CAJAHV010000451.1 GCA_903939555.1 uncultured Alphaproteobacteria bacterium
GCCGTCTTCATCGATGATCTGCCGCCGCATCACACCTCGGCAAAAAAGCGCGTGCCGCACGTCCACCGCCTGCACATGGTCGCCGAAGCGCCGTTGCGCCACCTCATCCCCGCCGCGCCTGATGCCGATGCCCGCATCGATTGCTGGGCCGAAGCGCTCACCCATATTGAAACCCTGTTGAAAGGCCCCGCCACATGACCCCCCAAGCCCGGCTTGCCGAACTCGGCATCATATTGCCCGCTGCTGCCGCCCCGGCGGCGAATTATGTGCCCAGCGTCATCGCCGGCGGCCTGCTGCACATTTCGGGGCAGATCCCCTTCGGCCCCGATGGCAAGCCCTTCCAGGGCCGGCTCGGCGAGACGATGGATGCCGCGCAGGGCGCCGCGCTCGCCCGGCTGTGCGCCATCAACCTGATCGCCCAGATGCAGGCGGCGCTGGGTTCGCTCGACCGCGTCGAACGTATCGTCAAGCTGGGTGTGTTCGTCAGTTCCACCCCGGATTTCACCCAGCAGCCCGAAGTCGGCAATGGTGCATCGGACCTGATGGTCGCGGTGTTCGGTGATGCCGGCCGCCATGCCCGCTCGGCGGTCGGCGTCGCGGTGCTGCCACGCGGTGTCGGCGTCGAAATCGATGCGATCGTCGCCGTGAAGCCCTGATGCCGGACATCCGCGCCCGGGTGCTGACCGCTGCTGCCGATCTGTCGGCCGCCGATTGGAACGCCTGCGCCGGGCGCGACAATCCGTTCGTGGCGCATGAATTCTTCACCAGCCTCGAAGCATCGGGCAGCGCGGCGGCGCGTACCGGCTGGCAGCCGACGCATATCGTCGTCGATGATGCCGCCGGCGTGCCGATCGGCATCCTGCCCGGCTATCTCAAATCGCACAGCCAGGGCGAATATGTCTTCGATCATGGCTGGGGCGAGGCGTATGAACGCGCCGGCGGTGCCTATTATCCCAAGCTGCAATGCGCTGTGCCCTTCACCCCGGCCACCGGACCGCGGCTGTTGCTGCGCGATCCGGCGGCGGCACCGATGCTGCTGGCGGCGGCGGAAACGCTGGCGCGGCAGAACAACATCTCGTCGGTCCACGCGACCTTCCTGACCCCCGAACAACAGCCGCTGTTCGCGGCGCAGGGCTGGCTGATGCGGGTCGGTGAGCAATATCACTGGTCGAACGAGGGCTATGGCGACTTTGCTGATTTCCTCGGCGCGCTGTCGTCACGCAAAAGGAAGGCGATCCGCAAGGAACGCGAGGGCGCACTGGCCAGCGGGGTGGAGATCGTCCATCTGACCGGCGCCGCCATCACGGAAGCGCACTGGGACGCCTTCTGGCACTTCTACCAGGACACCGGCGCGCGCAAATGGGGCCGGCCCTATCTGACGCGTAGCTTCTTTTCGGCGGTCGGCGCGGCGATGGGTGATCGCATCCTGCTGATGCTGGCGCTGCGACATGGCGAACCCGTCGCCGGCGCGCTCAATTTCATCGGCAGCGATTGCCTTTATGGCCGCTATTGGGGATCGAGCGAGGACATTCCCTTCCTGCATTTCGAGCTGTGCTATTATCAGGCGATCGACTGGGCCATCGCCCATGGTCTCGCCCGGGTCGAAGCCGGCGCGCAGGGCGCCCACAAGCTGGCGCGCGGCTATCGCCCGGTGGCGACGGTATCGGCGCATTACATCACCGATCCGGGCTTTCGCCGTGCCGTCGCCGATTTCGTGGCCCGCGAAGGCGAAATGGTGGCCGCCGACATCGAAGCGCAGGACATGGCGACACCGTTCAGGAAGGGCTGACCCGTTCCCACCCCCACCTCTGGCCGCGCCGTTCACCCCGCGCTAAGCTCCACCCGCTACGGTCCCCGCACCTCCCCCGAAAGCCCCGCCCGATGCGCCTGCTCCCCATTGCCCTGCTCGCGCTCATCGCTGCCCCCGCGCTCGCAACGGAAACGCTGGCGACCGAACCGGTGGCTACCGCGCCAACGGCGGTCTATCGCCTGTCCCCGGCCGATCGCGACGCCACCATCGCCGCCGCCGCGCTGCAACCCGAACGCCCCGGATCGGCACTGCTGCCGCCACCAACCACCACCGCCCCGGCCAACGCGCTCGCCCCCAGCGCCGAACGCGACGCCATCCTCAGCCACAGCCTCTATGCCGACAATGCAACCGCCCCCGACCGCCGCCCGCACGGCGAAGTCGGCATGTTCATCGGCAGTGGCGGCAGCCGTGGCATTTTCGGCACTATCGGCATGCCGCTCGGCGACAATGGCTTTGCCAGCTTTTCCTTCGACACCGGCCGCTATCAGGGCTTTGGCCTGCAACCCTATGGCGGGCGCAACGGCCCCCGCCGCTAAAGACGCCGCTGAAAACGCCGCGCGGCGGGCGCGACAGACTGCCGGCTTGCGCCTGAATGCCGGGCGGCCCATCTGGTGCTCCATGATGCGCTTCCTTTCGTTTCTGGCCCTGCTCGCGGCGCTTCCGGCGCAGGCGGCGACGCATGATCTTGTCATCGAGCGACTGAAACTGCCGGTCGAACCCGGGCGGCTGGCCGATGTCATCGCCATCAACGGCAGTGTGCCCGGCCCGGTGCTGCACTTCACCGAGGGCGAAACCGAAACGGTGCGGGTGACCAACCGGCTGGCGGAAACCACCTCGATCCACTGGCACGGCCTGCTGGTGCCGCCGCCCAAGGATGGCGCCCCGGGTTTCAACGCCTTTGCCGGCATCAAGCCCGGCGAGACCTTCACCTACACATTCCCGATCCGCCAGAACGGCACCTATTGGTACCACGCCCATTCGGCGACGCAGGAACAGGCCGGCCAATATGGCGCGATGATCATCGCGCCCCGGGCGGCCGATCCGATCACCGCCGACCGCAGCCATGTCGTGCTGATTTCCGAACTCACCCGCGAGGACCCCGAACGCATCCTGCGCAACATCAAGGGTGATGCGGACTATTATAATTTCAACAAGCGCACCCTGCCGCAGTTGCTGAAGGATGCCGGCAAGTTCGGTCTCGGCAAAACGCTCAAGGACCGGGCGCAATGGGCAACGATGCGCATGGACCCGACCGACATCGCCGATGTCTCGGGCTATCGCCTGATGATCAACGGCCAGCCGCCGGCGAAACAGCCTTGGTTGCTGGCGAAACCTGGTGAAAAAGTCCGGCTGCGGCTGATCAACGGCACCGCGATGAGCATCGTGGATGTGCGCCTCCCGGGGGTCAGCATGACCATCGTCGCCGCCGATGGCCGGCAGGTCGAGCCGGTGACGGTCGATGAATTCCGCATGGGGGTGGCCGAAACCTATGACGTGATCGTCGAACCGCAGGGTGACAAACCCCGGGCGCTGTGGATCGAAACGATCGACCGCCGCGCCCATGTCCTCGCCTCGCTGTCCGCCGAGGCCGGCCAGCGCGCCGAGGCCCCGGCACCGCGCCCGCGCCAGATCCTGCTCTTAAGCGAAATGGGGCACGACATGGCAGCGATGGCCAGCCCCAGCGCGGCCACCGACTGCCCGCCCGAGCACGCCGCGATGGGCCATTGCACCCCCAAAGCCGCAACGCCGGCGCCCGCAAATCCCAGCGCAACCGACCCGAATTGCCCCCCCGAGCACGCCGCCATGGGCCATTGCACCCCCAAAGCC
>CAJAHV010000452.1 GCA_903939555.1 uncultured Alphaproteobacteria bacterium
CGACCGCCAGATAGGGGTTGGCATCGGCACCCGACAGCCGGTGTTCTAGGTGCCGGCCGGAGGCCGGGCCGGCCGGCACCCGAAGCGGCACGGTTCGGTTGTTGACCCCCCAGCCGGCGCGCACCGGGGCGTAGCTGTTGGGGCGGAAGCGGCGATAGCTGTTGGCATTGGGGGCGAACACCGCGATGCTGGCGGGCATCAGTTGCGCAGCGCCGCCGATGGCGTGGTGCAACCGGTCGTTGCCCGCCGGATCATTGCTGGCAAAGATGTTGCGGCCGCGATCATCGGCGACCGAGACATGGATGTGCAGGCCCGAGCCCGACAGGTCGGCAAAGGGCTTGGCCATGAAGGTGGCGCAGCGGCCATGGCCATCGGCAACCCCCTTGGCGGCGCGCTTGAACCGCACCGCATCATCGGCGGCGGCGAGCGCATCTGGCTTGTGCGCCAGGGTGATTTCATATTGGCCGGCAGCATATTCGCCGATCGCAGCACCGGTCGGCAGGCCGAGCGCATCGCACGCCGCCCACAGGTCGCGCAGATAGGCGCCATCGAAATCCGCCGAATCAAGCCCATAGACCTGGCGGTGGCGGGGCGTCCGGCCATCGCTACCGGCGGCGAGCGCGATGCCGCCATCGGGCGTGCGCTGCGCATCGACAAGGTAGAATTCCAGTTCGCACGCCACCACCGGGGTCAGGCCATCGGCGGTGAAGCGATCGATGACATTGGCGAGGACGCGGCGCGGATCGAGATCGCACGGCCGGCCATCGAGCTCGTGCATCGCCAGCATGACTTCGGCCGAATCGCCGCCCAGCCAGCGCGCCGGCGCCAGCATGCCCGGCACCGGCCAGCCGATGCGATCGGCATCGCCATCTTCCCAGACCATGCCCGATTCCTCGACATCGAGCCCGGTGATGTCGACGACGAGGATCGAGCCGGGCAAAAAGCGCCCCTGTTCGAAGGCGCCGAGGAATTCATGGCGGCGCAATCGCTTGCCGCGCGGCACCCCGGCGAGATTTGTGTACCAGATATCGAGGAATTCGATTCCCGGATGGCAGGCAAGAAAGCCCGCAAGTTCGGCCGGATCGGCAACGGTGGCGGGGCGGGGCATCAACGGCGATTAGACCGAACCGGGCCGGATAGTCCAGTTGCGTTGCCTGACGCCCGTCCCGCACCGCCGCAGGAGATTGGCACAATCAGCGCCTGATATAGCGGATGACGCTGTCGTCCTTGCCCTTGAAGCGCAGCCCGGCCCAGCTCGGCTGGCTGTCGTAATACAGGTCCATGTCAACATCGCCCGACAGCACGAAGCGGTTGGCGCGGATGCTGCCGGCGCCGGCGGTCGGTACATTTTCCACACCCTGCGGCGCGACGCGCGGCCGCACCAGCTTGCCATCCTGGGTGTTGATCCACGGGCCGTCGAGCTCGCGGCGGTTCCAGTGCGTCGCCGGCAGCGCATTGGCCGGGGCGATGTAGCGCGGCACGCCGGTGGCTTCGACAACGAAGCCCTGTGCCTCGCGGCGGCCCGACACCCTGAACGCCTTGCCATTGTCATCGGTCTTGCTGTCGAGCGCGACGACCTGGTCGCCGGCCCAACGCTCGATGGCGGTGTGGCGATAGCGGAACAGGGTGATGAACGCTGCCTTGAACACCATCTCCACGGCAACCTTGACGACCAGATTGTCACCGCTGCGTTCGAACGTCAGGCTGTGGCTGCCGAATGTCTTGCCATTGCGCACCACGTCGAAGGCCAGCCGGTTGCCCGCCGGCACCGGCAGGGCCGCCCGCGCCGCGCCGGGCAGCGTCGCCAGCAGCGCGCCGCCAGCGATCAGGGCGCGGCGATCGAGGTGATGGTCCCGGTTCGACATGATGGTCTCCTGCAGGGCGCGGGTGGTCCCGGCGCGATTGGTAGGTTCAAGGCGTAGCGCAAGTTGCAGCGCCATGCACCCCGCAAGGCTTCACAGCCCGGTCAGTGTCGCCGTCAGTTCCCACAGCCGGGCGCCGCGCGCTGCATCATTGGCCTTGGCCGACAGCGGCTGGGCAAAGGCTTCGCGGCCTGGCTGTTGCCGGTTGCCCCAGCTCCAATGGACGCCCGACCGGGTGAAGCGCGGGTCGGCCACGACATCGGCGACGCGTTCGCCCGACAGCGGCTGGCTGACATAGCCCTTGGTGACGTTTTTCTGGAACCAGGGGAAAATCTTGCGGAATAACGGCGGCGCGTGGCGGAACAGCGGGGTTTCGGCGACACAGCCGGGATAGAGCGTGGCGAACATGATACCGGTCGTGTCGTGAAAGCGGCGGTGCAGTTCGCGGCTCATGATCATCGTGCACAGCTTGCTGTCCTTATAGGCCTTGCCGGGTTTGAACGCCTTGCCGTCGATCATCGCGACCGGCGCCAGAAAGCCGGCCGCCAGCCCTTGCAACTCGCCAAGATCGGCCGGCGCCGGGATAGGCACCTTGCCGCCGAATTCCGCCGAATTGGCGGTGACGGTGCCCAGCGTCACCAGCCGCGGCGCTTTTGCCGCCGCCAGTTTGGCGAGCAGCAGGTTGGCGAGCAGGAAATGCCCGAAATAATTGGTGGCAACGCTGATCTCATAGCCTTCGGGGGAGCGGATCGGTGCCTTGGCGCGCGGCAGATAGACAGCGGCATTGCAGACCAGCGCATCGAGCGGCAGGCCGGTGGCGAGGAAATCGGCAACAAAGCCGCGCACGCTGGCCTGTGAGCCGAGATCAATGTGCAGCAGCGTGCGGCGATCGGCTGGAATGGCGATCTCGCGCGCCGCAGCCTCGGCCTTGGCCAGGTCGCGGCAGGCCATGACGACATGCCAGCCGCGCGCCGCCAGCGCCTTGGCAGCCCATAGCCCGACGCCGGACGACGCGCCGGTGATGATGACGACTGGTGCGGATTGCGATGACACGTTGCTTGCCCCGATGCTGGGCCCGGATGCTGGGCCCCGATGACGCGTTTCATTGCCGCAACCCCGGCGGGTCGGCAAGCGACCCTGATCAGTTGCCTTGACCGCAGCCGGGGCTGCGGCACAGGGTAGCGCGATGCAACCGCTTGCCGATTTTCTCAGCCGGGTCAGCCCGCCGCAAACTCCGGCGCTGGTCATCCGGCGCGCCGCGCTCGGCGCCAATCTCGCCGCGCTGCAAAGCGCTTGCGATGCCGCCGGGGTGCGGCTGCGGGCGCATGGCAAGATGCACAAGTGCAGCACGCTGGGGCGGTTGCAGGTCGCCGGCGGCGCGGTCGGCCTGTGCTGTCAGACGGTGGGCGAGGCGGAAACTTATGTCGCGGGCGGTATCGGCGATGTGCTGGTCACCGCGCCGGTGCCGCGCTGGGGCTGGCCGCGGCTGGCGGCGCTGACGGGCCGGGCGACGGTGGCGGCGGTTGTCGATTCGGCGGCGCAGGTGGCGGCGGCCGCCGGATCCGGACTGACATTGCTTGTCGATATCGATCTTGGTCAGCATCGCGCCGGGGTGGTACCTGCTGCGGCGCTGGCGCTGGCGCAGCTGATCGCCGCCACCCCGGGGGTGCGCTTTGGCGGCATCCAGGCCTATTGCGGGCATATCCAGCACATCGCCGACATGGCCGCGCGGCGCGCCGCCCATGCCGCCGCCTCGGCGCGGCTGGCGGCGGTGGTGGCGGAATTTGCCGCCGCCGGGCTGCCGCTGCCCGTCGTCACCGGCGGCGGCACCGGCACCAGCGCGCTCGATCTCGCCGGTGGGGTTTATGGCGAAATCCAGGCCGGCAGCTATGCGTTGATGGACGTCGAATATGGCGATTGCGACGCCCCGGCGGGCGAATGCGACGGCCCGGCGGGCGATTGGCCGTTCCAGCCGGCGCTGTTTCTCGCCAGCAGTATCGTATCGGCACGCCACCGGGCGTTCGTGACCTGCGATGCCGGGCTGAAGGCGCTGTACACCGATGGCCCGGCGCCGCGCGTCATCGCCGGGGCGGCGCCGGGCAGCCGCTGGCGCTCGCAGGGCGATGAACATGGCGCCATCATCCACCCTGATTTTGACGACCGGCTGCGCCGCGCGACCGACCCGGTGGCCATGGTCGATACCATCGATACCGAACCCGCCCCCAAGGGCGCACCCGCCGAAGGCGCGCTGGTCTGGCTGCAACCCGGCCATGTCGATCCGACGGTGGCGCTGCACGATGCCTATTGGGCCGCCGATGAAGACGGCCATCTCGAACGCTGGCCGATCGATGCCCGGAGGATTTCAGCATGAGCCATTGGAAACTGGGCGTCATCGGCGGCTCGGGCCTCTATGCCCTCGACGCGCTGGAGAACCCGCAGTGGCAGGCGGTGGACAGCCCGTGGGGAGCAGCTTCAGACGCGGTGCTGACCGGGCATATCGGCGGGGTGGAGCTCGCCTTCCTGCCGCGCCACGGCCGCGGCCATCATGTCCCGCCGCACCTGCTCAACGCCCGCGCCAATATCGATGTGCTCAAGCGGCTCGGCTGCACCGATGTGCTGGCGGTGTCGGCGGTCGGCTCGCTGCGC
>CAJAHV010000453.1 GCA_903939555.1 uncultured Alphaproteobacteria bacterium
CGCACGACCTGCGACCGCGCCTGTTCGACCAGCACATAGGCATCGGTCATGCGGTGCTGGATAACCTGGAACGACCCGAGCGTCTGCCCGAACTGGGTGCGGGTCTTCACATAGCCAAGCGTGGTGTCGAACAGCAGCGTCATGCAGCCGAGCATTTCCGCCGCCGCCGCCAGCCGCGCTGTCGCCACGACCGGCAACAGCGCCGCCAACCCGCCGGCCAGCCGCGCCCCGGCGCCGACCTCGACGCCGCGCAAGGCGATTTCGGCCGCGACCGAGCCATCGGCCAGCCGGTAGCAGCGGCGATCGAGGCCGGGCGCCGTGGCCGGCACGAGAAAGAAACCGATACCATCGCCATCACGCTTTGCGCCCGCCAGCCGCGCCGACACGATCAACAGGTCGGCACCGCCGCCGGCGATCACCGCCGTCTTGGCACCATCGATGATCCAGCCGTCACCCGCGGGCCTCGCCGTTGTCGCGACATGGGCGAGATTATAGCGCGCCTCGCGCTCGGCATGGGCGAGCACGATCAGGCTTTCCCCCGCCATGGCGGGTTCGAGCACCGCCGCGACCTGCGCCGCATCGGCGGTGGCATCGAGCAGTCCGAGCGCGATGACTGCGGCATCGAGCACCGGTTCCGCCACCAGCCCACGGCCGATGGCTTCCATCGCCGCCATCAGTTCGACACGGCCGCTGCCCAGCCCGCCGTTCGCCGCCGACACCGGCAGCGCCAGCACGCCGGTTTCGGCGAGCCGCGACCAATGCTTCGCAGCAAAGCCCTTGGGGTCGATCCGCGCCGCGCGCCGGGCCTCAAGATCGGCACCATAACTGTCGGTGACGAAGCGCTCGACCGCCGCCTTCAACAGCGCCTGATCTTCGGTAAGATCGAAATTCATGCCCGTTCCACCACCACATCGAGCCGGCGCAGGCCGCGCAACAGCATGTTGGGCGTGTGCACAATCTCGGCCCCAGGCGCCAGTTCGAAGCTTTTGACCTTTTGCAGCAGGACGCCGAACGCCACTGCCAGTTCCTTGCGGCTGAGCATGTTGCCGACGCACATGTGGATGCCGCGGCCAAAGGCGAGGTGGCTGCGGGCATTCTTGCGCGCCGCATCGAAACGATCGGGGTCCTCGAACTTGGCGGGATCGCGGTTGGCCGCCGCATAGCGCAGCATCATCATGCTGTTGCCCGGCACCGTAACGCCGCCAAGCTCGGTATCGCGCTTGACGATCCGCCACAGCCCGGCGCTGGGGCTTTCGAGTCGCAGCATTTCCTCGACCATGTTGGGGATCAGCGCCGGGTCGGCCCGCACCTTGGCTTCTTCCCCGGGGTTCTGGATGAACAGCAACACCCCGCCAGCGAGCGTCGACGTGGTGGTTTCATTGCCCGCCACCATCAATTGCTGGAGCACCGACAGCAGTTCGGCATCATCGAGCGGGCGCTCGCCCTCCACCGTGGCGTGCACAAGATCGGACAGCAGGTCTTCGGTGCGATGTTCGCGGCGGGCATCGATGCGCGCCTTCATGGCGTGCTGGAACTCGACAACCTCGCGGGCGCATTCGAGCTCGCGCTCCTTGGAAATCATGCCGCCGAGCCGGTCGGCAAAGGCATCGGACCAGCGTTTCACCGTCGCAATGCCTTCGGGCGAGATGCTGCCATCGGCTTCGCCGATGCCGATCTGGCTGGCGATGACCGCGACCGGCAGCGGAATGGCGAAATCACGCACGAAATCGATGCGGCCATCCGCCGGGAAGGCATCGACGAGGCGTTCGACAATGGCGCGAATCTCGGCCTCGATGGCATCGACGCGCTTCATCGAAAAAGCCAGATTGACCAGCTTGCGAAAGCGCGTGTGCACCGGCGGATCGGCGGTGAGCAGGGTGTTGCGCTGCGGCCAGCCTTTTTCAAGCTCGGCGGTGACCTCCGGGTCGGCCGAGCGCTGCCCGGCAAGCAGATCGCTGAAGTCACTCGAAAAATCCTCGACCCGGCCGGTCGCTTCGGCGACCAGATCATAAGAGGAAACGAGCGTGATGTTGGTGCCGGGCAGCACCATCACCGGCCGCTCGGCAATCGCTGCCTGATAATAGGCAAAGGGATCAGCCAGCACCTCGGGCATGAAAAGGCTGGTGGTGTCGAGATTGATCTTGGTCATAACGACAAGGCTAAGGCGCTTAGGCCCCGGATGGCGACGCTGATTAGTAACAGGGGGGCGGCTTCAACCGGGCATTTGAGCCCCAGCTTCAGCCCGGCATCTGACCCCCGGCTTCAGCCCGGCATCTGACCCCCGGGCGTCAGCCCGGCATTTGAGACGCGAATTCGGCCAGATCGAAATAATCGCGCCACTGGCTGATCTTACCGCCCTCGATGACGAAAACCCCCATCACCCGGATGACGACGCGCTTGCCGGCGATGAGAAAGCGGTCGGTGCGTTCGGTCATCACGACATTGCCGTTGCCGGCGATATGGTGGATTTCGAATTCGGCGGCGCTCACGGCAAAGCCGGTCAGGAAGGCCTTGAAGGCGGCGATCCCTTCGACCGGTGCCATCGGGATATTATGGTAGAAGATATCGTCGCTGAGCGCGGCGGTGACCGCATCCCAATCCATCCGGTCCCAGGCGGCGCAAAAATCGCGAACGATGGTGATGGCGGCGGTATCGGTCATGCGGAATTCTCCTGAAAGCGTTAGGGGTGCGCCATCGCCCCGCCATCGACGACAATGCCATGGCCGCTGACAAAGCCGGCATCGGCACTGGCGAGAAAGGCGATGACATTGGCGATGTCCTGCGGCGTGCCGATGCGTTTCAGCGCCGCCTTGTCGCGCCACAGGCTTTCGAATTCGGGCATGGCGGCAAAGGTCGGCGCGGTGATGCCGGTCAGGATGGCACCGGGCTGCACGCAATTAACCGTGATGCCGAACGGCCCCAATTCGCTGGCCAGCGAGCGGGTCAGCCCCAGCACGCCATGTTTCGACGCCGCATAGGCCGCCATGCCGGCGTCGCCATGGTCGGACATCACCGAACCGATGGTGACGATGCGGCCCTGCCGACTGGCCTTGAGCGCCGGCAGCGCCGCCCGGCACAGCCGGAACACCGCCGACAGGTTGATGCCGATCATCGCATCCCAAAGCGCATCGGGATGGCCGTCAAGCGGTACAAAGCCGCTGATGCCGGCATTGGGCACGACGATATCGATGCCGCCGAGCCGATCAAGCGCAGCTGCCACGATGGTTTCCGACGCGCCGGGCGCCGCGACATCGATGATGAGATCGGCCCGGCCCTCGCGCGCCGCGCCAAACACCGTCGCGCCGGCCGCCGCCAGCCGCTGCACGGTGGCGAGGCCGATGCCCGATGACGCGCCGGTGACCAGCGCCGTCAGGCCCGACAGATCACGCCCGCTCACAGCTTGAGGATCAGTTTGCCGTCATTGCCGCCCGAAAACAGCTTCATGAAGGCCGGAAAGGCATTGTCGATACCGGTGACGATATCTTCGTCGAAGACCAATTTTCCGGCGGCGAGCCAGCCGCCCATGGCCGCTGCGCCTTCGCCAAAACGCGGAATGAAGTCGCGCACCAGCAGGCCGTTGATCGACGCCGAATGGACGATCAACTGCCACAGGTTGCGCACCCCGACCGGGGCGGGGGCATTATATTCCGAGATCAGCCCGCACAGTGCGACACGGGCGCCATCGGCCAGGTTCATCAGCGCCGCATCGAGGATGATGCCACCGACATTTTCGAAAATCACATCCAGCCCGTCGGGGGTCGCTGCCCGGATGGCGGCGACCAGCGCCGCTTCGTCGAGGCCGCGATAATCGATGGCGGCATCAAAGCCATAGCGTTCGACCAGCCGGGCGCATTTGGCCGGGCCGCCGGCGATCCCGATGACGCGGCAACCCTGCAATTTGGCGATCTGGCCGACCAGGCTGCCAACCGCGCCGGCGGCGCCGGTCACCAGCACAGTGTCGCCCGGTTTCGGCTTGCCGACTTCGAGCAGACCGAAATAGGCGGTCAGCCCGACCGCGCCGAAGATCGACAGGTAGTTGGTCACCGACGGCACTGCGGCGGGATCGATCTTCTGGGTGAAGCCGCCCGGCACCGCGACCGAATATTCCTCGATGGCATTGAGCCCGAGCACCCAGTCCCCGGGCGCGAAATCGGGGTTGGCGCTTTGCGCCACCGTGCCGACCGTGGTGGCGCGCACCGGCGCTCCCAAGGCTACCGGCGGCATGTACGACGGGGCATCATCAAGCCAGCCGCGAATCGCCGGATCGAGCGAGGCATAGACATTGCGGACCAGCACCTCGCCCGGCGCCAGTGCGGGCGTCGGCTGCATGGCGAGATGAAAATCTTCGGCTGCCGGGGTGCCGTCGGGACGGCGAACCAGGGTGAAGCGGCGGTTATCGGGCATGCGGCTCTCCAGCTAGCACCATGGCGGTGCCGGTGACCCGCGCGACCTGTCCTGCGAGATGCTGTTTCATCACCGCGACCATGGCCGAGCCGCCGCAGCCGTGCCACTGCGCATTGTTGCAGGCCGCTTGGCGCCGGTTGCTTGGCGCAGGGCGCCGGTTGCTTGGCGCAGGGCGCCGGTTGCCTGGTGCCGCTACAGCCCGATTTCGATCCGGTCACCGGTCAGCCGCAGCGGATAGACCGCGATGCCGGTCCATGCCGGCGGCCCCAGTGCCTTGCCGGTGGCGAGATCGAAACGC
>CAJAHV010000454.1 GCA_903939555.1 uncultured Alphaproteobacteria bacterium
GATGGCGTCGAGATCATGAACGTGGCGACCAATTATCTGCGCGAGCATGTGCCCATCGGCACGCGCATCCATTATGTCACGACCAATGGTGGCGATGCCCCCAATGTCGTTCCCGATTTCGCCGAATCCTATTATTATGTCCGCCATACTGATCCGGAGATCGTCAAATCGGTAATGGAGCGAGTGAAAAGAGCTGCCGAAGGCGCCGCCATCGCCACCGGCACGACGGTGGATTTCGAAGCGACCGGTGGCGTTTATTCGATGCTCGGCAATGATACGCTCGCCGGCATCATGCACCGCAACCTCGCCGCTGTCGGCGGGGTGACATGGAGCGCCGAGGAAAGCCGCTGGGCCGATGCCATTGCGCCGACCTTGCCGACGAAACGTCTGCTGGCGTCGGTTGCCGAGGTGCGGCCGATCAGCGGCGGCGACGGCGGCGGTTCGACCGATGTGTCGGACATCAGCTGGGTCACCCCCACCGTCGGGATGTCGGCGGCGACCTGGGTGCCCGGCACGCCGGCGCACAGCTGGCAGGCGGTGGCGGCATCCGGCATGTCGATCGGGGCCAAGGGCGGGGTGGTGGCGGCGAAGGCGATCGCGCTGACCGCGGCCGATCTGTTCCGCAGCCCCGAAGTGCTGGCCGCCGCACGGTCGGAACTCGAGCAAAAGCGCGGTGCGGATTTCCGGTATCAGGCGATGGTCGGCGACCGTGCGCCGCCGCTCGATTATCGCAAGCCGATGGCCGTCAATCCCTGATGCCCGCGTGCTGAGCGGCGGACCCGACCCCGCCTCGGGGTCAGGCCCGCTGTCGCTCAATCATCGTCGCGTTCCGCCTTGCGCCGCGCCTTTTCGGCTTTCTTTGCTGCCTTGGCGTCGGCTTCATCCTGCTTGCGCATCGCCCGGCCGCGGTTGCGGTCGGCCTCTTCCTGGCTGGTCGTCGCAGCATCGATCACCGCGCCGCCGATCTGGAACGGCGCCTTGGCCACGGTGACCGCGGCGCCGACCACGGTTGTTGCAACGCAAGCGGCCAATAACGGGCAGAGCAGGACAAGGGGAAGTATGCGTATCATCGCGCACCTCTACCCCAAGTTCATGACGCCAGCGCAAGCAATTTCGGAATTGCCGCCTTGAAACCAAAAAAGCCCTTGGTCGCCAGCGGCCAGGCCGCCGCGTCCCAATCGCGACGCAGCGTCACCAGCCGCACGCCGTCACCGGCCAGCGCGCTCGCCAGCACTTCGATCCGGTCCGCTACCGGGCCAACCGCCGCCTCGGCGGTCACCACCTGTTGCAGCCGGTGCCGGGCCGCCCAGTCGCGCATCGCGGTGATCGCGTCTGCCTCGTCAAGCCGCTCGGGCGCGCAGCCGGCATGGGCGGCGGCACGCGCCAACCCATCGCCGAGCGCGTTTTCGGCAAAAAGCCGCTTCACCGCCGCCGGCGCGCCGCCGATCCGGGTCATCGCCGCCACCGCTGCCAGCGGCGGCAGCGGCAGCGTTTCGGGGGACAGATCGGCCGTCGTCACGAACAGGCCAGTGCGCAGGTCCGCCTCGGCGCGCCCGGCGGCGCGCAGTCCTTGCGGCGGCGGGATGAAATCGGGCGGCAACGGCACCGCCTCGCGCGCCAGCGGCGCCGTCACGGCAAAGCGCCCGCCGCTGCGCGCCTGGATGATCTCGGCGCGCGCGGCATAGCTTTTGCCCACCGTCTGCACCCCCGCCACCCAGCGCCACGACAAGGTGTTCGACGCCGGGCAGGCATCGAGCAGATGATGATAAAAGAAATCCGCCCCCAATTGCCATGGTAGGCCAAGCGTGAAGATCCAGATGCTGGCAAAGTTCATGCGGGCATGGTTGTGCAGCCAGCCGGTTTCGGTCAGTTCCGCCACCCAGGCATCGAAACAATCGATCCCGGTGCGCCCGGCGAGCGCCGCATCGAGCATCCGGTGCCGTTGCCCCGCCAACCGCGCGACATCGGCGACATAGCGCGCCCACACCGCCGGCCGCTGCTCCAGCCAGCCGACCCAATAAGTCCGCCAGCACACTTCCTGAATGAACTTCTCCGCTGCGCCGAAACCCTGCGCACCAACGACCCGCGCACATACCTCGGCCTCGCTGACCAGCCGTCGGCGGATCGCGGGCGACAGCCGCGAGGTGCTCCCCGCGCTCCGTGGCCCGGCATCATCATTGCGCGTCGCCGCATAGGCGCGTCCAGCACGCGGGAGAAAGGCTTCTAGTTGCGCAAGCGCGTCGGCGCGGGTGGCGGGAAAGGTCATGCGGGTGGGTATAGCGGCGGCGCCGGGGCGCGGCGTGCGCCGTGATGTCGCGAGGAAGGCGAGGCGGGCGACAGGTGGAGAGAGTGGACCTGACGCGGAGAAAAGTCCACGCGCTGCCGCGCGTGCCTAATGTTCCCGACGTGCATTAATGAATCCCGCCTGTCAGGGTCCAGTGACGCGGGTGATCCCGTTTCGCTCTGGCCGAGAGCTACGGCACGAGAGGGCGGGTGATGGGCTCCGCCGGCAGTGAGACTAACAGACCGCGATCAAGGTCCGCTTGCATGCCAGATGTCAGGCCCGTAATTGTCAGGCGCACTCGACCTTTGAACTGGCAGCGCACCGGCTGTGTCTCGGACCCGGCAGGCTGTTGGTCGGCTGCGAAGCTCCCGGGTAGGCTGAACGTGAAACTAAGGAGCCCTGGCATGCCGGATGTTCGAGAAATCGAGATGGCGGGGCTGCCGAGCGGCAGTAACTGACCGGTAGGACATTTCACCGACGGCGTTGATAGCCATGCGACGCCTGTCACCTGCCGCGATGGCTCTGTCTCACGGACCGCGTAGGACAAGGATAAGTTCGTAGCCTGTCCAGATGGCGCCAAAGTTATGGAATGATCGCCTTCGATGTCAACGTTCGTGACGCTGCGCCAGTCCCTGATCAGGCGCTCAGGCCCGGCGAGAACGAACGCTTCCGACGGCGCCCCGGACGGCATGACCGCTTTGGCTCGAAGGGAGATACGCACCTGATTCTCAGGCGTCGCCGGCGGTTGATAAGTTCCGGTCAGCTTGCAGCCATTATCGGAAATATAGGCTGATTGCAGCGATATCAACTGCGCTGCACCGGGGGGCACATCGGAGGTCGGAATCCAGGTTGGCCCTACGCAGACGGAGTAAGGCAGATTGCGCACCAACCAGGAGATATCGAAATCCGGAGCAGTTTCGACGGGATCAATTTCGTCCGGCTTGTCAACGAGTTCAATTTCCTTCGTCGCGACAGCGCGAAGGTCGCTCGCTATCGCTTCTGCGCTCGGCAGAACCAGCATATTTGCTTGCGACCAGCGAGCTATCTGGAAATTTTCGTTCTTTAAATTCTTGAATGACGTTTTTTCGTAGGTTAGTTCGACTGCGGCGCTCACTAACAGAGTAGAGACGTCAGCCGCAGCCGTGCCTTGAAGCAGTCTCTTTTGGGTCAAACCTCCAGTAAAGTAGCTCGAAACCGCAAAGAAGTCCTTGTAAGTTTTTAAGCTGCCGGCTTTTCCTTGCTGAAGCACCGCAGGATTTGAACTAGCCTCATTGCGGTACCAGTTCCAGATATGCGCCTTGATCGCGAACGGGGACAGATCTTGAGGGGGAGCGGTGGCGCGCCCGTCGCCTAGTGCGACTGCGATCGGCGAAATCATCGTGCCGCGGTAGAAGAAAGCGCTGAGCGCCTCATTGCTCTCCATCGAAGCTTTGAGCGCTGCGGTAACATTCCCAACAACGAATTTAAGCTTAAGATCCGCGTTACCCGAAGCTGACAGAAGCGTCGCGCAATTCTGTTCGACCGTCGAGTTGGACTGAAACTTGTAGATAATCGGGGCTTTGGGCTTGTCCCAGGATGTTCCGATCTGTGATCCTACAGGCGTTACTCCTTGAAAAACGGTGAAGAAAAGCGA
>CAJAHV010000455.1 GCA_903939555.1 uncultured Alphaproteobacteria bacterium
GGTCCGCGCCGATGCTTATCAGGCCAATGCCGAACGCGCCGCTTTTGCCGGCACATCGGACATGGCGGGCTATCTGCAATCGCTCGATATGGTCGCCGATGTCCGACCGTTCGACAGCGTGAACCGCACCCGAATCGCGCAATTGATCAACAAGTCGAACCAGTTCAACCTGACAACGCGGCGCTATACCGAGCGCGAAGTCGCCGCGATGGAGGGCGATACCGCACTGGCCACGCTGCAATTCCGGTTGGTCGATCGCTTCGGGGACAATGGCATGATCGCTGTCATCATCCTGCGTCCGACCGATCCGCAGACCCTCGAGATCGATACCTGGCTGATGAGCTGTCGCGTCCTCGGCCGCCGCATGGAAGAAGCGACGCTGTTCCATATCGTTGCCGCCGGCCACAGGCTCGGTGCCACCACCATCACCGGAACCTATCTGCCGACGGCCAAGAACCGGATGGTCGCCGATCATTATGGCAAGCTCGGCTTCACGCTTGTGGTGGCTGGCGAGGATGGCAGCAGCCGCTGGCGGCTCGACCTTGCCGATTATGTGCCGCCGGCGCTGCCGATGCGTTTCACCGGTCCGAGCGCGGTATGACACACACTGATGCACTGCCGGTCGAAGTATTTATCGCTACAAATACATTTGGTTACCGGATCGGGGCAGTCGCACACCGGGGGCTTTCGGCCGCTATTTATACATCTATCAGGCGAGGCGGAACGCGATGACCGACAAGGCCCTTACAGCAGACAAGACAGCCGCATTGGCCACGCTCTTGGGCGCCATGCCCGAAACCGATGCGATTGTCGCGGCGGTGCTGGCGGTGTGGCCCGATCACGCCGCCTATCTGCTCAAAAGCTTTTCGGCGCGGTCCCCGGCACTGCTGGCCGCGACCGAAGTTGCCAGCAGCGCGGCGCGCAAGCTGATGGCCGGCAACGAAGCACGCTTTGCTACCGGCTACAAATGGACCTGCGACCAGTTGCGAGACGAGGAAATCTTCTTTCACCGTGAAGGCCGCTATCGCCTGTCGACCTTTGCCGAGGCGTGGGACGAAGTCTATTCGAACCACGATTACATGGCGCCCTATGTCGATGGCCTGCTGCTCTCGCAGATCCTGTGGTACAACCATGTCGGCACCTTCGAAATGTTTCTCGATCGGGTGCTCGGCGCGGCAACGGCTCCCTTCGACTATCTCGAAATCGGCCCCGGCCATGGTTTGATGGTCTATCTTGCCGCCCGGTCACCGCTGTCGCGCACGCTCGCCGCCTGGGATGTCAGCAGCATATCGTTGCACGAAACCCGCGTCGCGCTGGACAGGCTGGGCGTCACCAAGCCGGTCGCCCTGGTCGAGGTCGATATCCTCAAGGCAGCGGCACCCGATCGCCAATATGACCTGATCGTCATTTCCGAAGTGCTCGAACATCTCGAAACCCCGGGCGTGGCGCTGGCTTTCCTGCGCAAGGCGCTGCGTCCCGAGGGCCGGATCTTCATCAATGTGCCGCTCAACAGCCCGTCGCCCGATCACATCTATTTGTTCTCCACCCCCGAAGAGCTGGTGGCGATGGTCGAAGCCGCCGGGTTCCGCGTGGTCAGCACCGAGATGTTCGCAACCCAGGGCCGCAAGCTCGCAGCCGCAATCGCCAACCGCATCAGTGTTTCCACCGGCATCATCGCCGTCCCGGCCTGATCCGATCATATGCGCCGCCTTGACCGCCTGAGCCCGCCCGACTGATGCTGTTCAACAGCTTCATCTTCATCTTCGGCTTCCTGCCCGTTGCGTTGATCGCGACTTATGGCATCGGGCGCTTCAGCCAATGGGGCGCCAAGCTGGCGCTGACGATGCTGTCGCTGGGCTTTTATGCGTGGTGGCGGCCGGTGCACCTGCCGCTGCTGCTCGGCTCGATCGTCTTCAACTTTCTCGTCGGCGATCGTATCCAGCGCGCTCAGGCGGCGCAGCGCAAAACCGCGGTCAAGGCATGGCTCGCCTTTGGCCTGCTGGTCGATATCGGCATGCTCGGCTGGTTCAAATATGCCAATTTCATCGCGTCGACCGCCGATGCGACGCTGGGCACCGATTTCAATCTCGAACGCATCGCACTGCCGCTGGCGATCTCGTTCTTCACTTTCCAGAAAATCGCCTATCTGATCGATTCCGCCCGGGGCGAAGCCCAGCGCATGTCGTTTCTGGATTTTTCGCTGTTCGCCGCCTTTTTCCCGCAGCTGATCGCCGGGCCGATCGTCCATTACAAGGAAATCGTGCCGCAACTCGCCAAGGCGCACTTTGCCCGGCTGAACTGGAGCGATATCGGCGTCGGCCTTGTCATCTTCGCCATCGGCCTGTTCAAGAAAACCGTCATCGCCGATACGCTGTCGCCGCTCGTCGAACCGCTGTTCGGCGCCGCCACCAGCGCCAGCAACCCCAGCGTGATCGCCGGCTGGCTGGCCGCAGCCACCTTCACCCTGCAACTCTATTTCGATTTTTCGGGCTATTCCGACATGGCCATCGGGCTGGGTCGCATGTTCGGGGTCAAGCTGCCGCTGAATTTCCATTCGCCGCTGCGCGCCGCCAATATCAGCGATTATTGGCGGCGCTGGCATATGACGCTGCAACGCTTCATCGTGGATTACATCTTCCAGCCGCTGGCGATGCCGCTAAACCGCTTTGCCGCCGAACGCGGCCTGTCGGGCTGGAGCCAGTTCCTGGTCGGCGTGGCCGTGCCCAGCTTCGTCACCTTTGTCGCCGTCGGCATCTGGCACGGCGCCGGTTGGACTTTCGTTACCTTCGGCATCATGCACGCCAGCTATATCTGCATCAACGAAGCCTGGCGCGAACGCCGCAAGAATCGCCGCAAGGCGCTGCGCAAGCAAGGCATCAAGCTCGCCGACCCCAAAGGGCTGGAACGCGCCGGCTATCATGTCATCACCCTGCTCGCGGTCGTGTTCGGCAATGTCATGTTCCGTGCCGCCACTGTCGGCGATGCCGTGTCGATCTGGGCGACAATGGCCGGGTTCAAGGGGCTCAACCTCGCCAGCGTCGTTCCCGGCTTTGACGGCGAACTCGTCGCGATCATCACCATCGCCACCCTGATCATCGCCTTCATGCCCAATACCCAGCAGATCATGCGGCGCTTCGATCCGGCCTGTAACTGGTCCGAATGGGCCGATGTGGCGCCGACGCGGCTGCGGCTGACCTGGGCGCCGACGCTGGCCGGGCTGGCGCTCGCCGGCGTGGTGCTGTTCATCGGCGTCATGTTCATCCAGCGCGGCCAGGCCGTGTTCCTCTATTTCAACTTCTGACAGGGGCGGCAAAGATGACCACAATCCCCTGGCGGCGCGGCGTGCTGATCATGCTCGGCGTGGCCCTGCTTGCCGCCGCGCTGGCCGCGTCGCTGCCCGACAAGCCGTATCAGCGCTGGTCGACGCTGGAAAAGACCATCCAGAACCGGCTGCGCTGGGTTTATGAACGCATCCATCAGGATCCGGCACCGATCGATGTCGTGCTGCTCGGCCCGTCGCGCGGTGGCGCGGGCGTTTCCGCACCGAGGGTGCAGGAAGGGCTGGCGGCCCTCGGAAAACCGCTCGGCGTCGTCAATTTCTCGTTGCCCGAAAATGGCCGTGACCTGCACTGGGTCGTCGAAAACGAGCTGTTGTCGAAACGATCGCCCCGGCTGATCATCATCGTCGTCATTGAAAAGCCCGGCCGCTTTGGCCATCCGGCCTTTAAATATATCGCGCCGGCCAGCGCGGTGATCGATCCGGCCTATGTCGGCAACCTCAACTATCTGTCGAACCTGATCTACCTGCCCTATCGCCAGTTGCGGCTGTTCACGGCGCAGTTCGTCCCGGCAGCGTTCGGCCTGCCCGCCCGCTTCGATCCGGCGCGCTATGCCGGCACCGCCTTTGATTCGACCAACAGCTTTGTCACCGGCGATGGCATCCGCGTCGAACGCAACCGCATCGT
The DNA here is from genome assembly GCA_903939555.1 of uncultured Alphaproteobacteria bacterium. Taxonomy (GTDB): domain Bacteria; phylum Pseudomonadota; class Alphaproteobacteria; order Sphingomonadales; family Sphingomonadaceae; genus Sandarakinorhabdus. Next base: position 3,966 of record CAJAHV010000455.1, read on the forward strand.
GCCGGTCGCGGCGCTGGAAGCCGGGGTTCGCCGCTATGAAAAAGCCGTGCGCCCGCCGATCCTGGGGCCGCGTTTTGCCGATCAGGAATTCGGCGATGAACGCAGCTATGTCCGCCGCATGGCCGCCGCCGCGCAGGCGCGGGGCAGCCGGGTCGCTTTCCTGTTCCTGCCCGATTACACCGGGCCACGCGTCATCCAGGAGCGTGCCTGTTACGAAGGCTTCGGCCCGGTGTTCGACGCCGGTTTTGTCTCGACGCACCCTGAATATTTCTCCGATGTCGCCCATCTCAACCATGACGGCGCGCTGATTGTATCGGATTGGCTGGCGCCGCAGATCGCGGCGCTGCTGGATGGAAAGACCCTGCCATGACTCTCGCGCCCCTCGCGCCCCTTGCGCCGCTTGCACCGGTGCTCCACCATGTCGGCATCGTTGTGCCCGATGGCGATGAAATGGCGCTGATGATGGCCGCGCTGGGGCTTGAGGAAGATTATCGCGGCTATGTCCCGCAGTTCCACGCGCTGTGCGTCTTCACCAAGGGCAATGGCGCCAGCCCGATCGAGTTCGTCATCCCCGATGGCGGGCCGTTGCTCAAGTTCAACAAGGGCATGGGCGGGATGCACCACCTCGCCTATCTCGTCGACAGCCTCGATGCCAAGGCAGCCGAACTGGCCGCCGAAGGCAAGAAGCTGCTGGAACCCGAACACGTCCAGGGTGCCGGGCGCTTCCTGTGCAACTTCCTCAGCCCGGTCTACACGCGCGGGCTGACCATAGAATATATCCAGTTGCAGGACGGCGGCGCCGGCGCTGGCGACCGTCCTTGAACGGCGGATGATCCGGCGTGATCGAAATGGCCCGGGAGAGCCTCCGGCGGCTGGGGCCGCACGCCCCAGACCCCATTTCATCGGCTCAATGCCCGGCA
>CAJAHV010000456.1 GCA_903939555.1 uncultured Alphaproteobacteria bacterium
CGATGGGCGGCGCCAGCCATTTGTCGCGCATGCTGCCGCTGCACAAGGTCCGTGCCGCCTTCTTTACCGGCGGCAATATTCCCGCCGCCGAAGCCTATCGCCTCGGCGCGGTCGAGAAGGTCGTGCCGCGCGAGAGCCTCGAAACCGAAGCGCGCGCCTTTTGTGCCATCATCGCGTCGAAGTCGCGCAAGGCGCTGGTCATTGCCAAGGAAGCCCTCAACGGCCTCGAGCCGCGCGATGTCGATCGCGGCTATCGCTGGGAACAGGGTTTCACGCTCGAAATGTACATGCACGAAGATAGCCAGAAGGCGCGCGACGCCTTTGTCGAAACCGGCACGACGGCGAAATTCTGATGCAATTGCACTATACCCCCGCGCAGCAGAAGTTCCGCCACGAAGTGCGCGACTGGATGACGGCGCACGTCCCCAAACAGCCGCTGGTCACGCTCGAACGCGAGGACGGCTATCACAGCCATGTCGCTTGGGAACGCACCCTGGCCTCGGGCAATTGGGGTATGGTGACCTGGCCGACCGAATATGGCGGACGCGGCCTTGATCTCATCGAATGGCTGATCTTCGAGGAAGAATATTGGGCGGCCGGCGCCCCGGCCCGCGCCAACCAGAATGGCATCTTCCTGCTCGGCCCGACGATCATGGATTATGGCACGCCCGAACAAAAGGCGCGCTTCCTCACCCCGATGGCCGCTGGCGAAGTCATCTGGGCGCAGGCCTGGTCCGAACCCGGTGCCGGCTCCGACATGGCGGCGATCACCACCAAGGCGATCCGTGACGGCGACCATTATGTCATCAACGGCCAGAAAACCTGGTCGAGCCGCGCCGCCTATGCCGATTGGGGCTTTGGCCTGTTCCGCACCGACCCCGACAGCAAGCGCCACAAGGGCCTCAGCTTCATCCTGTTCGACCTCAACACGCCGGGCGTCACCCGCCGGCCGATCCGCCAGTTGCACGGCGACACCGGCTTTGCCGAACTGTTCTTCGACGATGTGCGGGTGCCGGTGGAAAACTGCCTCGCCGGCGAAGGCGAAGGCTGGAACGTCGCCATGGCCACCGCCGGCTTCGAACGCGGCCTGATGCTGCGCGCCCCGGGACGTTTTCAGGCGACCGCCACGCGCCTCGTCGAACTGTTCCGCCAACATGAAAAAACCGCCGCCCCGGCCGTGCGCGAAGCCGTGCTGACCGCGTGGATGGGCACCCAAGCCTATGCCTATAATACCTATGCGGTGGCAGCGAAGATCATGGCCGGCGGCAAGATCGGCGCCGAGGCCAGCCTCAACAAGATCTTCTGGTCTGAACTCGACCGCATGATGCACCGCACCGCGATGCAGTTGCTCGGCGCCGCCGCCGAACTGCGCACGCTGACAGGTTCTGGGGGCGATGGCGAAACCAACGCCTGGCTCGACGGCTATATCTTCTCGCTGTCGGGGCCGATCTATGCCGGATCGAACGAGATCCAGCGCAATATCACCGCGGAGCGCCTGCTCGGCCTGCCCCGCGTCGGAGCCGGCTGATGAACCTGCTGCTCACTCCCGACCAGCTCGAACTTGCCGATTCGGTGCGCTCCTATCTCGCCGGCACGCACGGCCCCGACGTGCTGCGCCGCCTCGACGCCGGGCCGAACCGCGACCCGGCGATCTGGCAGGGGCTCGTCGACATGGGCCTGCCCGGCCTGTGCGTCCCCGAAAGCGCCGGCGGGCTTGGCCTCGGCCTGCTCGATGCGGCGCTGATCGCGGTCGAATGCGGGCGCTTCTGCCTTGCCGAACCGCTCGTCGATACCGCCTTTGTGGCCGCGCCACTGCTCGCCGGCACCCCCGCAAGCGGTGAAATCCTCGCCCAAATCGCCGCCGGAGCCGCCCGGATTGCCCTCGCGCACCCCCTCAACCCGTGGATTGCCGACCTCGAAACCGCCACGCACTGGCTCGGAACGGCGCTTTCTCCCGTCACTTCCGGCGATTTTTCCACCACTGCGGCCAGCGTCGACCCGCTGCGCAACCTCTCTGCGCCCCTCGCAACCGGCGAAAACCCGGCGCTTTTGAACCATGCCGCGCTGATGAGCTCCGCACAACTCATCGGTGTTGCCGAAGCAATGCTCCAGCAAGCCACCGATTACGCCAAGATCCGCAGCCAGTTCGGGCAACCGATCGGCGCTTTTCAGGCGGTCAAACACCAGCTCGCCAGCGCCGCGGTGGCGCTCGAATTCGCCCGCCCTGCCGTCTGGGTGGCCGCGCAAGCCCTGCACGACGGCCTCGCCACCGCCCCGGCGGCCGTCAGCCACGCCAAGATTGCGGCGGGTGATGCCGCCACCAGCATCGCCGAAACCGCCATCCAGGTGCACGGCGCCATGGGCTATACCTATGAAGTCGACCTGCATTTCTGGATGAAACGCAGCTGGGCGCTCACCGCCGCCTGGGGTGACCGGGCCTTCCATCTCGCGCGCCTCGACGCAGCGGTCATCGGTGGCGGCATCGCCATCGGCCCGCGGCACAGCTTCGGATGACGAGACGCACTCTTCTTGCACCGCTTCCCGTGCGGAAGAGGTGATAGTGTTGCAAAGGACACCCCATGGCTGAAGCCTATATCGTCGACGCTGTCCGCGCCCCCATCGGCCGCAAGAAGGGCAGTTTCGCCGCGATTCACCCCGCCGATCTGGCGGCGCACCCGCTGCGCGCGCTGATGGCCCGCACCGGAATCGACCCGAACGCCGTTGATGATGTCATCTGGGGCTGCTGCGACA
>CAJAHV010000457.1 GCA_903939555.1 uncultured Alphaproteobacteria bacterium
CCAAGCCAACGCCACCTCGGGCGGCAACATCAACCTGAAGCCTGAAACCGCCAACACCTGGACGATCGGTGCAGTGCTCCAGCCAACCTTCGCACCAGGTCTCGCGCTGACGGTGGATTATTACAACATCACCGTTCGGGACGCGGTCTCGAGCCCGCTGCCGGGTGACACGATTGCAGCCTGCTTTGCCAACATCACGGCGGCCAGCGCCACCGACCCGGCTTGCACCGCAATCGGTCGCAACCCGGCAACCGGCGGTCTGGACGGCGATCCGTCGAACACCCGCGGTCTGTTCCTCGCCTCGTCGAACCTCGGCCTCATCAAGACCGACGGTATTGACGTGAACCTGGTCTATTCGAACGACCTCGGCTTCGCGAAATTGGGTCTCACGGGTAACTTCAACTACACCTTGTCGTCGACGTTCAACGCGAACGTTCTCGCAGCGGGCGGCGGTTTGGCCCGTGAATGCGTCGGCTATTACTCGGTGAACTGCTCGTTCACCGGCTCGATCCAGCCGAAGTGGCAGTCGTCGCTGCGTACCACTCTGGGCTTTGACGCTTTTGATGTCTCGGTCCTGTGGCGCCACATCGACGGTGTCGTGCAGGAACCGCAGGATATCAAAGACCAAGGTGCGTTCTTCGGCACCTTTGGCACGATCCCGTCGTATGACTATTTCGATCTGACCGGCCGCTTCAACGTGCTGGAAAACATTACCCTGGTGATGACGGTGTCGAACTTGTTCGACAAGACGCCGCCGGTTGTCGGCTCGTCGGCTGGTTCGACGTCGTTCAACAGCGGCAACACCTTCCCGTCGACCTATGACTCGCTGGGTCGCCGCTACAACATCCAGGTCAACGTCAAGTTCTGATCTGAGACCGACACAAAAGCGAAAGGGCGGGCCGAAAGGTCCGCCCTTTTTCTTTGTGAGGAAGCCAAGAGCCCAAACAGAAACACCGGCACCGCTGGCCGGGCCGGGAACCCACCAGACCGGTTGCGCCAGACGCAACTTATCGCTCGATTGCGTATACGAAGGTTATTTGAGCAGATTAGCGCCCAGTGCGAAGGAGCGGCCGGCGGTTTGCGCCACCGCCTCGGCCCAGACCGCGACCTTTTTGATCTCGTCGGCGTGGATATCCGCCGCCGCCCGTACCTCGGCATCGCGCGCGGCGCCGTCGAAATCGCTGCCGAACTTGCTGTGCGTGGTGAACGCCGGCCCGGCGATGACCGCCGCAATATCGAGCGGTACGCCGAAAAACCCCGACAGCGCCGTCATGCTGCGCGCCGGGTCCGCCATTAACGCTTCGGAATCGAGCGTTGCCACCCGCGTCCCGAACGCTTCCACCATGCGCGCGAACAGGATATGCTGTGCCAGCCAGCCGAGCGCCGCGACCTGCAGGTCGGTCTGGGCGAGATAGTCATTCCCGTCATAGCCAAACGGGTGCAGCCCTTCACGCAGCTGCTTGACGAGCAGGTCGCGCACCCACAACCGCCCGGTCATACCCTTTTTCGCCACCGATCCGAGATAGGTGCGCAGCGGCGCATACAGCAGCAGCGCCCGCGATTGTGGCCGCATCGACAGCATCCCCGGCGCCATACCATTGACCAGGTTCGACGGCTTGACGACCACCGCCTCGCCCGGCGAAAACGGCCGCGCCAGCAGCGTCAGCCCCGCATCGAGCACTGGCGCGATCTGCGCCGCCGTGCCGCCGCGATGCTGCCAGCCAACCAGGTCATTGAGCAGCACGGGCTCCTTCAACCCCATCGCCAGCCCCGGCGCATCAAAGGCGCGCGCCAGCAGTGTCGAGCAGCAAAACGCCGAATGAAAGATGAAGTGCAGCGGCGCCTGCCTCGGTGTCGCCGCCATGGCGTCGCTGCGCCGAATGACCATCGGCTCAGCAGCCGGGAGATATTCATCGGTCAGAAAGGTCGCGGCGCGATGGACGCTGCGCTCGATCCGCCGGAAATGCACCGAATCATGACCAGGATCATAACGATGCGGGAACCACAGGGGGTCGCGGGCGATCCCCGCTATCGTCGGCACCGTGTTCATCATCTCATTTGGCGCCGATGGGCGCCTGTCGCAACCGCAAACAGCGACTTGCCTTGCAAAGTGCAAGATGAGTATTGGGTATTCGATACACTTTGATAAGGAAGTTTTCCGTGCGCAATTCACCGACCCTGTTGGGCCTGGCCTTTGCCGCCGCCCTGTTTACAACCACCGTGCAGGCCGCCGAGCCGGTCGCCACACCGGCACCCGCCACCGATGCCACCGCTCAAGACCGCATGCAGCAGATTGTCTGCCGCAAGGACAAGGTGATCGGCAGCCTGATTTCGACGAAAAAGACCTGCCACAGCCGCGCGCAATGGGCCTATATCGACGACACCAACCAAGCCTTCAGCCGTGATCTGGTCGACACCACGCGCACCAAGCCGGGCAGCAACTGAACCGAGACCGGGTTGACCCCTAGTGCGGGGTCAACGCCAGCTTGCCATCGCCCTCATCGACCGCGACCGTGGAACCATCGGCGACCGCGCCCGACAGGATCAGGTCGGCAAGCGGATCCTGCAGATGCTTCTGCACCGTCCGCTTCAACGGCCGCGCGCCATAGACCGGATCATAGCCGACCCGTGCCAGCCAACGCCGTGCCGCATCGGTAAGATTGAGCAAGATCTTGCGATCCTTTAGCAGGTCCTGCACCCGCTTGACCTGCAAGTCGACGATCGGCGCCATCGCGCTTTCGCCCAGCCGCTGGAACAGCACGATCTCGTCGAGCCGGTTGAGGAATTCCGGGCGGAAATGCCCGCGCACCACCTCCATCACCTGCGGCTCGGCATCGCCGATCGGCTGGTCATCGCGCAGCGCCGCGATATGCTGGCTGCCCAGGTTCGACGTCAGGATGATCAGCGTATTGGTGAAATCGACCGTGCGGCCCTGACCATCGGTCAACCGGCCATCATCGAGCACCTGCAACAGGATGTTGAAGACATCAGCGTGCGCCTTTTCGACCTCGTCGAACAGCACGACCTGATAAGGCCGACGGCGAACAGCTTCGGTCAGCACGCCGCCCTCTTCATAGCCGACATAGCCTGGAGGCGCCCCGACCAGCCGCGCCACGGCATGTTTTTCCATATATTCCGACATGTCGATGCGCACCATGGCGCGCGGATCATCGAACAGAAAATTGGCCAGCGCCTTCGTCAACTCGGTCTTGCCGACACCCGTGGGGCCCAGAAACAAGAAGCTGCCGAGCGGGCGGTTGGGGTCCTGCAACCCGGCGCGCGCCCGGCGCACCGCCGATGACACGGCATGGACAGCCGCACCCTGGCCGATGACCTGCGCCGACAGGATATCCTCCATCTTGAGCAGCTTTTCGCGCTCGCCTTCGAGCATCCGGTCGACGGGGATGCCGGTCCAGCGCGAGACCACCGCAGCGATATCATCACCGGTGACTTCCTCGCGCGTCATCGCATTCGCCGTCGCAATCTCCGCCTCGGCGAGCTGGCGTTCAAGCTCGGGGATGCGGCCATAGGTCAGTTCCCCAGCCTTGGCATAATCGCCGCCGCGCTGCGCCTGATCGACTTCGAGCCGGGCGGCATCAAGGCGTTCCTTGATCTGGGTGGCAGCAGCAAGCTTGTCCTTCTCCGCCGTCCAGCGCAGCGTTAACGCGCCCGATTCCTCTTCCAGACCGGTGAGTTCGCTGCGCAGCGCGGTCAACCGATCCTTGGACGCGACATCCGATTCCCGTTCGAGCGCGGCGGCTTCGATCTTCAACTGGACGATGCGGCGATCGAGATTTTCAATCGCCTCGGGCTTTGATTCGACTTCCATGCGCAGCCGCGAAGCGGCTTCGTCCATAAGGTCGA